>JADCBH010000372.1 GCA_020253595.1 Brevundimonas sp. | reverse complement strand
TGTGCTCTTCCGATCTGGATGCGCTCGGACCGATCGCCGGAGCCGACCTGGGATTTTCGTGCATCGGACCGCGCCTGGTCCTTTTCCTGACGCTTCAGGTCGTACAGGCGGACCCGCAGGTTCTTCATCGCCTTGTCGCGGTTGACGTGCTGGGACTTCTCGGAGGACGTCACCACAATGCCCGTCGGCAGGTGGGTGATGCGCACGGCCGAATCCGTCTTGTTGACGTGCTGGCCGCCCGAGCCCGAGCTGCGATAGGTGTCGATGCGGATATCCTTGTCGTGGATCTCGATCTCCACGTCCTCGACTTCGGGCAGAACCGCGACGGTCGCAGCGGACGTATGAATTCGCCCGCCGGCCTCGGTCACCGGCACGCGCTGGACGCGGTGGACGCCACTTTCGAACTTCAACCGCCCGAACACACCATCGCCCGTGACGGTGGCGATGATCTCCTTGTAGCCCCCGGCCTCGCCCTCGGTGGCGCTGTCCAGCTCGACCCGCCAGCCGCGCGCTGAGGCATAGCGGCTGTACATGCGGAACAGGTCGCCGGCGAACAGGGCCGCCTCGTCGCCCCCGGTGCCGGCCCGCACCTCCAGCACCGCCGAGGCGTTCTCATCGGCGTCGCGCGGTGCCAGCAACAGGGCGACATCGCGTTCCATGTCCGGCAGCCGATCGTTCAGTGTCCGCAGTTCGTCTTGCGCCAGCGCCGCCATCTCCGGATCCGAGGCCATCGCCTTCAGGTCCTCGATCTCCGCCCGCGCCCGGGCCAGAGCCGTCACCGCGTCGGCCACCGGCTTCATCTCGGCGTGCTCCTTGGACAGCCGGACGATCTCCTGACCGTCGGTGGCCGCGCCCATGCGCGCCTCCACCTGGTGGAAGCGGTCAAGGACCTGATCGAGCTTGGACTGGGGCAGGCGCAAGGGGGCTGAAATCTCGGGTGCGTCGAAGGGCCGGACCCATATCGCGGGCCATCCCGCCTGTCGATGCAGCCGGCTCGGCCCGTCACGGCCGATAACATCGCCGTCATCAACAGTTACCCCGGTCGGTCTGGCGCATTAGCTCAGCCGTGGCGGCACCCGGGGCCGTCATGCCGGGGGCTGAATGGACACCTTTCTGCTGTTTCTGCTGGTAGGCGCCCTCGCGCAGGCCGTCGATGGCGCGCTGGGCATGGCCTATGGCGTCATCTCCTCGTCCGTGCTGCTGGCGCTGGGTGTCCCGCCCGCAATGGCGTCAGCCAGCGTCCACGGTGCCGAGGTCTTCACCACCGCCGCCTCCGCCAGTTCCCATGTCTGGCACAAGAACGTGGAGTGGCGGCTGTTCGTCCCACTGGCCATTGCCGGCATGATCGGCGGCGTGCTGGGGGCCTATGTGCTGGCGGGCATCGACGGAGACATCATCAAGCCCTTCATCGTCGCCTATCTGGCCAGCATGGGGCTCTACATTCTCTGGCGCGCGAGGCAAGACATCACGCCGCGCCGCATCCGCCGTTGGAACGTTGCCCCCCTCGGCCTGATCGGAGGCTTCCTCGACGCGATCGGCGGCGGCGGATGGGGCCCGACCGTGTCCTCCACGATGGTCGGCGCCGGGGCCGAGCCCCGTCGGGCCATCGGCACGGTCAACACCGCTGAGTTCTTTGTGACCGTTGCCATTTCCGCAACCTTCGTCTGGGCCCTGGTCACAGGTCACTGGGAGGACGCGGGGGCACTCAACAACCATGCTGCTGCTGTTGGCGGATTGGTCGTGGGCGGGCTTCTGGCGGCACCCTTCGCCGGCTGGATCACCAAACGGCTACCGCGTCGCGCCCTGACCTATGGGGTCGGTGGCCTTCTGGTCCTGCTGGCGGGCTTCCAGGGCCTGCAGCTGGCGGGCGTGCTGGGCTAGAGCACGACCTCTGTCGTGCGCATGATCTCGGCGCGCAGTTCAGGCAGGCCAATGCCCTTCTCGGCCGAGGTCACGGCAACCGCGGGAAACGCCGCCGGCCGCTTTGAGATGGCCTTGAGCGTCGCCTCACGCACCGTCTCGCGCTCGTGCGCCTTGATCTTGTCAGCTTTGGTCATGACGATCTGATAGCTGACGGCGGCGAGATCGAGGGCGTCCAGCGCCTCGGTGTCGACCGACTTCAGGCCGTGGCGGCTGTCGATCAGGAGATAGACCCGCTTCAGGGTCACACGCCCGCGCAGATAGTCCCTGCCCAGGTTCTGGAACTGCTTCACCGTCGACTTCGATGCCTTGGCCCAGCCATAGCCGGGCAGGTCGACCAGCCGCATCTTGCCGTCGAGGTCAAAGAAATTGACCTCGCGCGTCCGGCCCGGCTCGTTCGACGCCCTCGCCAGCTTGTGCATGCCGACCAGGCCGTTGATCAGGCTGGATTTGCCGACGTTGGAGCGCCCGGCGAACGCGATCTCGGGCAGGTCCGGATCCGGCAGCTGCTCGATCTTGGCGCAGCCCATGACGAAGGTGGCCGGGCGGGCGAACAGCACGCGTGCAGCCTCGATCTCCTCGTCCGAGTACTCCGAGATCGAGACCGGCTCGATCACGGACGCGCGATCCCGAAAAGTGGCCGCCGGAGTTCGGGCCCGATCGTGCGCACTAGGCCGCCTTGCTCTTCAGCTTGGCGATGAAGTCGTCGATCGGATTCTCGGCACCGAAGCGGTTCATGATGAAATACTGCTGGGCGATCGACAGCACGTTGTTCCACGCCCAGTAGACCAGCAGACCTGCCGGGAAGACGGCCATGATGAAGGTGAAGATCACCGGCATCCAGGCAAAGATCTGGCGCTGCACCGGGTCTGGCATCGGCGGGTTCATCGCCTGCTGCAGCCACATGGTGAAGCCGTAGAAGATGGCGAGCACGCTAAGTCCCAGGGTGAAGCCACCGCCCGAGTTGACCAGCAGAGAGCCCAACAGCGGAATGGAACCCGGATCCCACGGGATCAGGCCGAACAGGGTCCAGATGTTGGTCGGGTCAGGCGCAGACAAGTCGCGGATCCAGCCGAAGAAGGGCGCATGCCGCATCTCGATGGTGACGAACAGCACCTTGTAGAGGGCGTAGAAGACCGGAATCTGAACCAGGATGGGCAGGCAGCCGGCCAGCGGATTGATCTTCTCGCGCTGATAGAGCGCCATCGTCTCCTGCTGCTGCTTCTGCGGATCGTCTTTGAACTGCGTCTTGATTTTCTCCATCTGCGGCTGGAGCTTGCGCATCTTCGACAGGCTCTCGTAGCTCTTGTTCGCCAGCGGGAACATGATGAGCTTGATCGTGAGCGTCAGCAGCAGGATGGCCACGCCGAAGTTGCCGACCAGCCCCTGGAAGAAGTGCACCAGCAGGAAGATCGGCCGCGTCAGGAAGAACAGGAAACCCCAGTCGATCGCGTAGACGAAGCGCGGCAGGCCGAGCTCCTTCTCGTATCCGGCCAGGATCTCGTTTCTCTTGGCACCGGCGAACAGGCGCTGCTCTTCGGTGATCTGGCGGCCCGGGTTGATGGTGCGGGCTTCCCCCAGCAGGCGGGCCTCGCGCATCTGCAGGCCATTGGCGTCGCGCGCCACGAACTCGGCCTCGACCGTCTCGTTCTGATCCGGAATCAAGGCCGCCAGCCAATACTTGTCGGTGATCCCAAGCCAACCGCCGATCGACTCGAACTGCTCGCGGGGCTTCTTTGTCCAGTCGCCGTACTTCAACTGGGTCGTGGTGTAGCCGCCTGGCTCGCCAAAGGTGCCAATCCCGCCTTCGTGCAGAATCTGATTCTTGCCGAGTGTCTCCGGCACGCCCTGGCGCTCGATGCGGCCATAGGGGGCGATGACGATCGGCGTCGTCCCCAGGTTGGCGACCGTATCGGTCAGGGTGAACATGTAGTTCTCATCGACCGACACCACCCGGGTGAAGCGCAGACCCTGCCCGTTGTCCCACGTCAAGGTGACCGGCGTGGAAGGCGTCAGCGTCGATCCATCGGTCAACCGCCAGACAGTATTGGGTCCCGGAACACCGCCGGCGATGTTCTGGCCGGTCCAGCCGAACTGGGCGAGGAAGGCGTGCTCCATGCCGGCGGGCCTGAACAGCTCGACCGGTGCGGGTTCGCCCTGCACCTCTTCGTATTGGGTCAGGAACAGGTCGTCGATCCGCCCGCCCTGCAGCGACATGGAACCGCGCAGGCTACCCGTCTGGATCGGAACGCGTGCGACCGTGCCCAGGGCCTCGCTGCGATCCTCGGTGAAGACCGCTGCCGACTCGGCCGGAGCCGCGCCGGGCAGCGCCGGCTCGCTGGCGGCGTCCACGGTCTGCGAAGCGGCAGCGGCCTCGGCTGCGGCCCTCTGCTGTTCCGCCTGCGGGCCCAGGATGAAGATCTGGTAGAGGATCAGGATCACCGCCGTCGCCACGACGAAGATCACCATGTTCCGCGTGTTCTCGTTCTTCATTCGGATGAGGCGTCCTGGGCGGGCTGGAAGGCGGTCGGAAGATCACAGATGGGAGCGCGTTCACGTGAACGCGAGGGGTCCGGCGGGCCCGGCTGCGCCAGCCTTGTAAGGGCGGACGCCACATCGTCAAGCAGACGCTCCCACGGTCGCTCCGCCGTGCCCTGACGCGCGATCAGCACATAGTCGGAACCGGGAACGCCGTGGATCGGAAGAAGAGCGCGGGCGGCCTCCCGCAGGCGACGCTTGGCACGGTTGCGGACCACTGCCCCGCCAATCTTCCTGGTCGCCGTGAACCCCACGCCGATGGCCGGATCCTCATCCACTCGGTCGAGCCTCTGGATCAGGACAGCGCCACGCGCCAGAGCAACGCCTTTGGCGGCCGCCAGGAACTGGGGCCGCTTGGTCAGGCGTCGCAATGTGGGTGCGTCAGTCATGTCCCTCCCCGGTCCGGGGAGGACGTCGGGCTTAGGCGGTCAGGCGCTTGCGGCCCTTGGCGCGGCGGCGGGCGACGATCTTCGCGCCGTTCTTGGTGGCCATCCGCGAACGGAAGCCGTGACGGCGCTTGCGCACGAGTCGCGACGGCTGATAGGTCCGCTTCACGGTCGGCTCCTGTGTCAGAATAGGGTTGCGCGGCCGGACAAGGCGTCCGTCGCGGGAAGGGCGGGCGTATAAGGGTGGAGGCCTTGGCTGTCAACGCCGGCGGGCCGCCGAGCCGGAGTGTCAGGCGTTGGAATCACTATGAAGCGCCTTTCGCGGTTTCTCCCCCTTCTGATCCTCGCCGGCGTCATCGCCCTGATCTTCTCCATGGGCTGGCATCGCTACCTGTCGCTGGAGACACTGAAGGTCCACGGTGGCGCGCTTCGGGCCTTTGCGGCGGACAGCTATATCCTGGCGCTGTTGACGCTGATGGCGGTGTTTGCCGTGTTGACCGCCAGCGTCGTGCCCGGCGTGTTCTTCGTGACGATCACGGCGGGTTATCTGTTCGGGCCCTGGGTCGGGGGCGTCTCGACCGCCATCGCCGCGACCGTGGGGGCCCTGATCGTCTACGGCGTGGCCCGTTCGGCCTTGGGCGAGGACCTGCGGCGCAGGGCTGAGGTGGACAAGGGGATGTTCGCCAGGGTGTGCGCCACCATCGACAAGGACACCTTCTGGTATGTGCTGGCCTCCCGACTGGCCGTCGTGGTGCCGTTCCACATGATCAATGTCGCCGCCGGTCTGATGACGGTCCGGCTGCTGCCATACTCTGTCGCCACGGTGATCGGCCTTTTGCCAGCTCACATCATCTACTGCTGGATCGGGGCGCGGCTGAACATGCTTCTGGTCAATGACCCGGACCCGGACATTCAGGCCCTGTTCGGCCAGTTCTGGGCACCGATGCTCGGCGTATTCGTCCTGGCGGTCGTCCTTCCCCTGGCGCTCAAGGCCGTGCAGCGCCGCCTGCCTGGAGGGGCCGCGCCATGACCCCGCGCGATCGGCTCAATGACCTGCTGGAAAGGATCCGCCGCTGGCGGCCGACCGCGCCGGACGGTTTGCAGTCGCGCCTGCTGATCCTGACGGTGTTGTTCACCCTGGTGGTCGAGGCCCTTATTCTGCTGCCCAACGCCGCCAACTTCCATGAGACCTGGTTGCAGGACCGGCTTCAGGCGGCCGAGCTGGCCTCGGTCGGGGTCGAGGCCCTGCCCTACAACGCAGTCGACGAAGAGACCGCGAACCAGCTGCTGCGCATAGGCGGCGTGTCGGCCGTCGCCATTTCGGACCAAGGGGTGATGAGCCAGCTTCTGCGCGCCCCCGATCTGCCCAGCGCACCGGATTTCATCGACCTGAGGGCCCGAAACACCGGGGCCCGGCTTTGGGAACCGTTCGAGACCCTGATGGGCCACCCGGACCGGTCCATCCGGGTCCGGGCCGGGCCCCGTTATCGGTCTGGCGACTTCATCGACGTCGTCGCCCCGGCCGAGCCTCTCAAGCAGGAGCTGCGGGCCTTCCTGCTGAACACCCTGATCTTCTCCCTGCTGATCTCTGCGGCGGCAGGCGGACTGCTCTATGCGGGTCTGGCCTTCCTTGTCCTGCGCCCCTTGCGCCGGGTGACCCGCTCCATCGAGGGTTTCGCCGCCGACCCGCTCCAGCCCGGACCTGAACCTTCGGATCGTCAGGACGAGATCGGCCGGGTCGAGCGCGAACTGGCGCGGATGCAGGAGGAAGTGCGCCAGTCCCTGAAGTCCCGCGCACGGCTCGTCGCGCTTGGGCAGGCCGTGGCCAAGATCAACCACGACCTCAGGAACATGCTCACGTCGGCCCAGATGGCCTCGGAACGGCTGGCTGCCTCGCCCGACCCCCAGGTGGCCAAGGCGCTCCCCCGGCTGGAACGGGCGCTCGGCCGCGCCGCCGCTCTGGCGCGCAATGTGCTCGACTACGGCAAGTCCGAAGAGCCCGCACCTGTCCTGGATCGCCTCGCCCTGACGTCGGCGGTCAGTGCGGCTGCGGAGGACGCGGGGCTCGAACCGACCGGCGTCCGGCTCGTCCGGGACATTCCCTCCCGGTTCATGGTTCAGGCCGACGGCGACCAGCTGCATCGCATCCTGGTCAATCTGATGCGCAACGCCCGACAGGCCATCGAGACCGATCCGACCCGCAAGCCCGGCCGGCGCGGGTCGCTGGGCTCCATCACGGTCGCCGCGTCGGAGGAGCCGGGCTGGAGCGTCATTCGCCTTTCGGACGACGGTCCGGGCATTCCGCCGCGCCTTTCCGAACGCCTGTTCGAACCCTTCGTCAGCGGCAGCGGGTCCGACGGCACCGGACTGGGCCTGACCATCTCGCGCGAGCTGGCGGCCAACCACGGCGGCGATCTTCGTCTGGTCGAGACCGGACCGACCGGCACGACCTTCGAGCTGCGGCTGCCAGCAGGTTCGGCTGCCTAGATTTCCTGGTTGTAGGCCCCGACCTCTGGGTAACGGGCCAGGCGCGGCTTCACTTCCTCCCGGAACAGGGCGCGCATGTCATCCTCGGAGCGCATGCTTTCGACCACCACCACCAGCTCGGGCTTGTTGGAGGAGGCACGCACCAGGACCCACGACCCGTCTTCCAGATGGACACGGGCTCCATTGACGGTGATGACCTCGACGATCCTGCGCCCAAGGATCGATCCGCCGGCTGCCGCCTGGGCCTCATACTCCGCCACGATCCTGGCCAGGACGTCGTACTTCAGCTCGTCGTCGCAGTGGGGCGACATGGTCAAGCTGGTCCAGGCGTCGGGCAGCGCCCGCTTCAGTTCGGACAGGCGCTTGCCAGGATTGCGATCCAGCATCTGCAGAACGGCCGCCGCCGCCACCAGGCCGTCGTCGTATCCGCGCCCGATCGGGTCGGCGAGAAAGAAGTGGCCCGACTTCTCGAATCCGGCCAGTGCGCCGAGTTCCGCAGTCTTGCGCTTGATGTAGCTGTGGCCGGTCTTCCAGTAGACGGTGGTCGCGCCGTTGGCCGCCAGGACCTCGTCGGTCTTGTAGAGCCCCGTCGACTTCACATCGACGACAAAGGTCGCATTGGCGTGCAGCGCCGACAGGTCGCGCGCCAGCAGCAGGCCGATCTTGTCGGCAAAAATCTCTTCGCCCGTGTCGTCGACCACGCCGCAGCGATCGCCATCGCCGTCGAAGCCGAGCGCCAGGTCCGCCCCGGTCTCCCTGACCTTTTGCGCCATCTGGACCAGCATGGCGTGGTCCTCAGGGTTCGGATTGTACTTGGGGAAGCTCCAATCGAGATCGGCATCCATCTCGATCACGTCGGCACCCATGCGCCGCAGGGCTTCGGGGGCGAAGGCACCGGCCGTGCCGTTGCCGGTGGCGCAGACCACTTTCAGCGGGCGCTTCAGCTTGATGTCCCCGACCACCTCCTGAAGGTAGCGTTCCCGAAAGTTCTCCACCCGCTCAATGCGACCGCCGGGCCGGGGAACACCCGTCCCGGACAGCACGATCTCCTTCAGCCGCCCGATCTCCTCGGGGCCGAAGGTAACCGGCGGATTGGTGCCCATCTTGACCCCGGTCCAGCCGTTTTCATTGTGGCTGGCGGTGACCATGGCCACGCAGGGCGCTTCGAGCGCGAACTGGCCAAAGTAGGCCATGGGCGACAGGGCCAGACCGACGTCGAGCACCTCCATGCCACCCTCCATCAAGCCGATGATCAGGGCGTGCTTCACCGTCGAGGAATAGGATCGGAAGTCGTGGCCGACGACGATCCGGGGCTTCACACCCTGCTCGTGGACGAAGGTGGCGATCGCCAGGCCAAGGGCCTGAATCCCGAGGAGATTGATCTCCTTTTCCAGGATCCAGCGCGCATCGTACTCACGGAACCCTGTGGGCTTCACCAGCGCCGTAGTCTCGTACTCGAACGTATTCGGGACCAGGTCCTGACGGGGCTTAAGCATGCGGCGTTCCTCTGGATCGGGCCTGGGCCGGACCGGCCGGGGTATAGACGGGGGGGGCGGAGCCGACAACAACGGCAGCGGCGGCCAAAAGGGTCCCGGCTTGACCCCCGCATGGGGCACGCCTACCCCAACCCATCCGAGATTTGCGGAGAGCACATGCCTCGCCTGATCCTGCTGCGCCACGGCCAGAGCCAATGGAACCTGGAGAACCGCTTCACCGGTTGGGTCGATGTGGACTTGACGGCTGAGGGCGAAGCTCAGGCCCGGCGAGCCGGAGAGTTGATCGCGCAAGCGGCCTTCCATCCCGCCGTAATGTTCACCTCGGTCCTGACCCGGGCAAAGCGCACCGGTGCCCTGGCGCTCCAGTCCGCGGGCCTGAAGGACGTGCCCGTCGTCGAGGACTGGCGACTGAACGAGCGCCACTACGGCGGCCTGACCGGGCTCGACAAGGCCGAGACAGCCCGCAAGCACGGCGAGGATCAGGTCAAGGTCTGGCGACGCAGCTACGACATCCCGCCGCCGCCGCTGGAGGCCGGGTCGGAATGGGATTTCGATGATGATCCCCGCTACGCCGGCCAGACCATACCCAAGACCGAGAGCCTGAAGACCACCCTGGATCGGGTCCTGCCCTACTGGAACGACGCCATCGCCCCGCGACTGGCAGCCGGCGAGGACGTCCTGATCGCGGCACATGGCAATTCGCTTCGGGCCATCGTCAAGCACCTGTTCAGCGTGCCGGACGACCAGATCGTCGGCGTGGAAATCCCCACCGGCAACCCGCTGGAGATCGATCTGGACGCGGACCTTAAGCCAATCGACGCCCGTTACCTGGACGCTGACCGCGCCCAGCCCCTGCCTGAGGCCGCATGAGCGACGACGACGCCCGCTTCATGGCTCGCGCCATCGAGCTCGCCCTCGCGCGTATGGGCGAGACCTGGCCCAACCCTGCGGTCGGGTGTGTCCTGGTGAAAGACGGGCAGGTGGTGGCCGAGGCCGCCACAGCGCCAGGAGGCCGGCCCCATGCCGAGGAGCAGGCCGTGCCCGCAGCCGGCGACGCGGCCCGGGGCGCAACCGCCTATGTCACTCTGGAGCCATGCGGGGCCCGGTCCTCTGGCCGCGCCTCCTGCGCCCAGTTCCTGGTCGAGGCAGGCATCGCTCGCGTGGTTGTCGCCGCCCTCGATCCCTCGCCGTTTGCGTCGGGCCGCGGCACGGAGCGACTGCGTCAGGCCGGACTGGTCGTTGAGGCCGGCCTCATGGAGGACGCTGCGGGGACCCTGTCGGAGGGCTTTCTCCACCGGCTGGAGACCGGTCGCCCAATGGTTCGCGTCAGCGCGGACGGCACGGGCTTCGACGCCCGCTTCGCCGCAAGCCCGCGCGCCGATCTGGTGACCGAGCTGAAACGGCTCGGCGAAGCCGGCTACACGCGTCTCTGGACCGGACCGGGCGAGCTGGCCGATGCGCTGGCCGAACAGGGCCTGCTGACAGCCTGAAAAATTTGTTGGGAACCAGGGTTTCCGAAAACCTTCCTTAAGTGCCGATGTCCCAGGATGGGACCATGTCAGCGGTCCAGGAAGGCGTCCTCAGACGCCGCATCAGCCAGCAGGAGCTCGACGCCATCTGCGCCCGGCACGACCGGCTGTGGCAGGCGCGGCCCGGCGGCGCGCGCGCGGTCTTCGCCTGGATGGACCTGTCCGGCCTGAACCTGAAGGGCCGCAACCTCGCCGACGCCGACTTCTCGGCCGCCTGCCTGATCGGAGCGGACCTGACGGGCGCGCGGCTGGATAACGCCGCCTTTTTCGGGGCCGACATGCAGGACGCCGTTCTGGTTGACGCCTCGCTGCGTCGGGCAGATCTGCGCGGGGCCTGCCTGAAGGGTGCCGACCTTTCAGGCGCGGATCTCTTCGAAGCCGATCTGCGAGAAGGCGCGCTCGCAGCAGCCGACAAGTCGGTCGGCTTCCGGATTGTAGCGTCCCAGGAGCGGAACCCGACCGAGGCCCAGGGCGCGAGTTTGGTCGGTGCCAATCTGCAGAGGTCGCGTCTTTCGGGGATTTCAGCCCAGGCGGCCGACTTCTCCGACGCCATCATGAAGGACTGCAAGCTCGTTCGGGCCAATCTGAAATCGGCCAACTTCCGCGGCGCGGATCTGGCGGGTGCCGACATGTCGGGCGCGGACCTGACCGGTGCAGACCTGCGCGACGCCGTGCTGGTCGGCGTGACGGCGGTCATGTGGCGGACCGACGGGGCCAATCTTGAAGGGGCCCTGACCGACAGTCGCTCGTCGGGCGCGCCGGTGTCCAAGCTTCCGGCGGCAGACATGCTGCATGAACACGCCGTCTGGTGCGAAACCGGGGGGATCGAGGGCCAGCCGTCGGTCTTCGACGATGTGGACCTCCGGGCGCTCGGTTCGATCACGGGCCTCAACCTTACCGCGCTCTCCGCGAAGCGGGCGGTGTTCTACGGCCTGAACATGGAGGGCGTTCAGCTGCAGGGCGCCCATCTGGAGGGCGCTGATCTGCGCTCGACCAACCTGCGCCGGGCCGACCTGAGGGGCGCGCGCCTGGCGGGGGCGCGGCTGAACGGGGCGGATCTGCGCGAGGCCCAACTGGGTCCGCTCATGCTGGGTCGTGAACGCCTCCTGCCCGCCGACCTGACAGGCGCAGTCCTTCGCGGGGCCGACCTGTCCGGAGCGGACATCAAACGGGCGGTGCTCGTCCGCGCAGACCTAACACGCGCGATCCTGCATGGCGTCCAGACGCGGCACGCCGATTTCGCCGACGCGATCCTGACCGGGGTTCGCGGCCTTGAACGGGAGGAGGCATCCGCATGACGATCAACCGCCGCCGCCTGGGCCAGGGCGATTTCGACCTGTTCGCCGCCGCCCACGAACGGTTCGTCTCGGGAAAGCCGGGCGGACGCAAGCTGTCGCTGAAGTTCGTCGATCTGACGGGCGTCAGCATGGCGCATCGCATCCTCGACGACGCCGATTTCTCCGGCTCGGTTCTGCAGAACTGCAACATGGCGGGAGCCCGTCTGGAGCGCGCCGTCCTGTTCGGCTGCGACCTGCGTGGAGCTGATCTGACACGAGCCCGGCTGGTGCGTGCCGACATTCGCGGAACCTGTCTGCAGGGCGCTGACCTTTCCGAAGCCAACCTGACCCAGGCAGACTTCCGCGAGGGCGTGATCGCGGTGCCTCACGAAACCAAGGGCCTCGCTGCCGCCCGCCACGAGACCCGGGGCGGACAGGCTGACGGCGCACGCTTCTCGGGCGCCACGCTGGATGGATCCCGCATGGACGGCATCAGCGCGACCAGGGCCGACTTCACCGACTGCTCACTGCGGGGCGCAAACCTCACCGGGGCCAACCTCAAGGATGCGGACCTGTCCGGAGCCCAGATGGAAGGCGCCGCCGTCGCCGGTGCCAACCTGGCCGGCGCCAAGCTGTGCGGCGCCATCCTCAGCGGCGTGGCCATGGAAACCGCAAAGCTGGACCGGACCGACACCACCGGCTGCATCCGCGAACCCGACCCTGCCGCCGTCGTCCGCGCCGAAGAGCTTCTCCAGATGGCTCTGGATGCCAATGCCTGGGTGGAGAGCGGCGGCGCGCTGGGTGGCGCGGCCATCTTCGACGGAGAGGACCTTCGCCCTCTCGGCGACCGCCTGAAGGGCCTCAAGCTCTCGGCCATGAGCGCAAAGGGGGCCTGTCTGGCTGGCCTGGACCTGCGGGGCCTGGCCCTTCAGGGAGCCAACTTCGAAAACGCGGACCTCAGGGGCGCACGGCTCGGCAAGGCCGATTTGCGTGGATCACGCATGGGCGGGGCCTTGATGACCAAGGCAGACCTGACCTCAGCGGACCTCAGCCCCCTCCCGCTTGGTCCCAGCCGATCCATTCCGACCAACCTGACGGGAGCTCGTCTCCGCTATGCCGAGCTGGGTCGAACCGATTTCGCCTCTGCGGTGTTGATCGGTGCGGACCTGTCCGGGGCCGATCTGACCGGTGCCAATCTTGCCGGGGCCGACCTGACCGATGCGCGGCTGGACCGGGCAGCGGGTTTGCCGGAGATCGCGGCGGCCTGACATCAGCCGTCGACGGCGATGACCTCGACCGTCTGACCGGCCACCACCGCCTCGCCCCCCTGACGCTTGCCGATCAGGGCGCGTGCCAGAGGTGACACATGGCTGACCGAGCCGTGCGCCGGATCCGCCTCGTCTTCCCCGACGATGCGCCAGGTCTGGGTGCGGCCGTCCTCGCGTTCGATCGTCACTGACCCCCCGAAACGCACCCGCCCGTCGGCCGGCATCTCCGTCAGCTGGGCAGAGGCCCGACGCGCCGACCAGTAACGCAGATCGCGCGTCGCCCGCGCCATGGCCGTCCGGTCCGCCTCGATCGAGCCCTTGGACTGGGCGGCGGCATAGGCGGTGCGCGCGCCGGCCAGAGCGGCTTCGATGGCGGCCAGCCCTTCGGGCGTCACAAGATTGGGGTGCGGAGAGACGGGGCGGTCGGGAAGATCGGCGGCCGTGGCCTCCAGATCCTCCTCGCGGGTGAAGGCGACACTCATGGGACCCAAGCGTATGCCGCGCTGGGACGTTCCGCTGCAAGGGTGGCCGGTCTAAGGGGTGCGCATGAGCATCTCCGATCCCGTCCATGTCATCGGCGCCGGCCCCGCCGGCCTGATGGCCGCCGAGACCCTGGCACGCGGCGGGGCGCGGGTCGTGGTCCACGACCGCATGCCGTCGGTCGGGCGCAAGTTCCTTATGGCGGGGCGGGGTGGGCTGAACCTGACGCATTCCGAGCCGGTCGAGGTGTTTGCGCGTCGCTATGGAGATCGGCAGGGTCATCTCGCCCCGTGGCTCGACGCCTTTTCGCAGGCTGATCTGATCGCCTGGGCCGAAGGCCTGGGCCAGCCGACCTTCGTCGGGTCGTCTGGACGCGTGTTCCCCCGGGCTATGAAGGCCTCCCCTCTGCTCCGGGCCTGGCTCGCCAGGCTGGACGATCTTGGGGTCGAGGTGCGGACCCGGTCGCGCTGGACCGGCTGGGACGCGGATACCCTGGTGTTCGACACACCCGGCGGCGAACGCCAGGAGCGACCCTCCGCGACTGTGCTGGCGCTGGGCGGGGCCAGCTGGCCCCGTCTGGGTTCGGACGGCGCGTGGGCCCCCTGGCTTGAGGCGGTCGGTGCCGAGGTCGCACCTCTGGTCCCCGCCAACGCCGGCTTCGACGTCACATGGTCGCCCGTCCTGGTCGAACGGTTCGCCGGAGCCGTGCTGAAACCTGCCCTCCTGACGTTCGGCGACCGGCAGGTGCGGGGCGAGCTGGTCGTCACCCGCTACGGGATCGAAGGCGGTGCGGTTTACGCCCTCTCGTCCGCGCTGCGCGACGCCATCGCACGCGACGGCTCGGCCATCCTGACTGTCGACCTCCGGCCAGATTTGACCGAGACCGCGCTGGCCGAGAGGCTGGCGCGTCCGCGCGGCAAGGACAGCCTGACCAATCACCTGCGCAAGGCCGGCGGCCTTTCCCCCGTGGCCGTCGCCCTGCTGCGCGAGATCGGTGAAGTCCCGACGAACCTCGAGAAGCTGGCGAAACGGATCAAGGCGATCCGGCTGAAACTGACCGGAATGCAGGGCTTGGAGCGCGCCATTTCCTCGGCGGGCGGTGTCCGGCTCGAAAGCCTGGATCCATCCTTGATGCTGCGGGCCCGGCCGGGCGTCTTCGTCGCGGGCGAGATGATCGACTGGGAGGCCCCGACCGGCGGCTATCTGCTCCAGGCCAGTCTGGCATCGGGCGTTGTGGCGGGCCGTGCCGCGCTGGAGTGGCAGGCGTCGCAAAGCGCGGCTAGGGAAGGCGCATGACGACCAAGCCTGACATCTCCGGCCACTGCCCCGATCACCTTGCTGCGGTGAAGGATGCCTTCGCCGCCAACTTCGTCGATGCACCCGATGGGCTGAACGAACAGGGCGCACGCTTTTCTGTGGTGATCGAAGGCGAGACCGTCATCGACATCTGGGCCGGCCAGGCCGATGCCGCAGGGGCCGAGCCCATGTCCGAACGGACGCTGGTGCCGGTGTTCTCGACCGGCAAGGCTGTCATGGCCATCCTGATGGCCTCAGCGGTCGAGCGCGGCAAGCTGGCCTATCAAGAAGCGGTCTCCGCGCTTTGGCCCGCCTTCGCGGCCCGAGGCAAGGACCGGGTCACGGTCGCCCAACTGCTGTCGCATCAGGCCGGCCTGCCCGGCTTTTCGGAGCCCGCTGATCCGGCCATCTGGTTCGACCGGCAGGCGGTGCTTGACCGGCTCGCCGCCCAGGCACCCATGTGGCCGCTCGGGACGGGCTCGGGCTATCACCCCATCACCGTCGGCTATCTCGCCAATGAAGTCTTCCGCTTGGCCGACGGTCGGACCATGGGCCGGGCACTGGCCGAGGATTTCGCCCGGCCGTTCGGTCTCGACCTCTGGATCGGCTTGCCGGAGAGCGAGCACGGTCGGGTCGCGGCGCTCAGAAAGCCCGCCAAGGCGACCGACCTTGGAACCCTGGACGCCATCAAGAAGGCCGCCTTCCTCGACAAGGGCTCGGCCCCGGGCGGGCGCGGCTCGGCCGAGTGGCGCTCCATCGAGATCCCGTCGGCCAATCTGCACGGCACAGCGCGGGACCTGGCCCGCATCCTGGGCGTCATCGCCAACGACGGAATGCTGGACGGCCAGCGGCTGTTGTCGCCCACGGTGGTCGCCGAGGCGACACGCGAGCGCGTGGCGGGCCAGGACAAGGTTCTGCCCTTTGTCATAAGTTGGGGCGCGGGCTTTACGCGCAACGCCGGTCTGAACATCTTCGGGCCCAATCCAGAGGCGGTGGGTCACTGCGGCTGGGGCGGGTCCTGCGCCTTCGCCGATCCGGCGCGCAGGCTGTCGGCCGCCTACACCATGACGCGGCAATCGCCCTATCTGGTCGGCGATCCGCGCGCACAACGGCTGATCCAGGCCCTCTACGGCGCGCTCTAGACCGGCAGGGCTGCGTCCTCGGCCGCCCGGCGGGCCGCGCGCGCCCGCATCAGGGCGGCCGCGGCGAACACACCCGCACCCAGCCAGATGAAGGCGAATGAGACCCCGCGCAGCACCGTGAAGTGCTCACCGGTCGCCAGACCGACGCAGAACTGCAGCGTCGGCGCGAGGAACTGGATGAAGCCCATGGTCGACAGCGGCATGCGGCGGGCCGCGAAGGCGAACAGCGCCAGTGGCAGGACCGTTGCCGGACCATTGAGCAGGGCCCAGCCGAAGCCTTCCAGCGATGAGAATCCGTGACCGAGACCCGAGGCTTGCACCCAGGCGACGTAGGCGATGCCGAACGGCAGCAGGATCAGGCACTCGATGAACAGGCCAGCCTGTGCCTCGACGGGCACGCGTTTCTTGATGACGCCGTAGGCCCCGAAGCTGAACGCCAGGATCAGCGAGATCCATGGCGGTCGGCCCAGCGCCAGCGCCTGAAACAGCACCCCGACCGCCGCCAGGCCGATCGCGACCCAGCCCCACCGGTCGATCCGCTCGCGAAACAACCACAGCCCCACGACCATATTGAGCAGAGGATTGATGTAGTAGCCGAGACTGGCCTCCAGGGTCGCCTGATGGGTGGTGGCCCAGACGTAGACGCCCCAGTTTACGGCGATCAGCACGGTGGCGAGCACCAGCCAGGCCAGGGTGCGGGGCTGGCTCAGCGCGGTGCGCACCTGCCCCGACTGGCTGGCCAGCAGCACCAGCCCACCGGCGAACAGCACCGACCACAAAGCGCGGTGAGACAGGATCTCCAGCGACGTGAAGCCGATAGCCGCCTGTCCCATGAACAGCAACGGCATGAAGCCCCAGATGACGTAGCATCCGAGCGCCGACAGGAAGGGGGCGCGCGCCTGGGAACTCACGTCCCTCTCCTCGCGGGAGAGGGAGGCGGGCTCATACCGCGATCGACCGGTAGCCGCTTCTGGGCTTGATCGTTCCGGTCTCGTCCAGCAACTGGGCGATCTGGACGGCGTTGAGCGCGGCACCCTTTCTCAGATTGTCCGACACCACCCAGAACGACAGGCCGTTCTCGACCGTGTGGTCCTTACGAATGCGGCTGACATAGACGGCGTGGTCACCGGCGGCGTCGACGGGGGTGATGTAGCCGTCGTGCTCCTGCTTATCGACGACCAGCACGCCCGGCGCCTCCCGCAGGATGGCGCGGGCCTCGTCGGGGCTGATGGGCTTGTCGAACTCGACCGTCACGGACTCGGAGTGGCCGACAAACACCGGCACGCGCACGCAGGTCACCGTCAGCTTGATCGCCGGGTCCAGCATCTTGTGGGTCTCGTCCCACATCTTGGCCTCTTCATCGGTGTAGCCGTCGTCGCGGAAGGCCCCGATGAAGGGAATGACGTTGAAGGCGATCTGCTTGGGGAACTTCTTCGGGCTGGCGTCGCCCAGGCCATAGATGGCCTTGGTCTGGTTCCACAGCTCGTCCATCCCTTCCTTCCCGGCGCCCGAGACGGACTGGTAGGTCGAGACCACTGCGCGCTTGATCTTCGCGGCATCGTGCAGGGGCTTCAGCGCAACGACCAGCTGGGCGGTCGAGCAGTTGGGATTGGCGATGATGTTCTTCTTTCGGGCGTCCTTGATTGCGTCCGGATTCACTTCGGGCACGATCAGGGGAACGTCCGGGTCCTTGCGGAAGGCCGAGGAGTTGTCGATCACGATCGGTCCCATCTTGCCGATCTTCTCGGACCACTCGCGCGACACATCCCCGCCCGCAGACATCAGGACAATGTCCACCTTGGACCAGTCAAAGGTGTCGATGACCTCGCAGCGCACGACGCCGTCCTTCCAGGCCACCTCAATGCGCTTGGATTTGCGCGACGCCACGGCATGCATCTCGGCGACCGGAAACTCGAGCTCCTCGAGGATGGTCAGCATTTCGCGTCCGACGTTGCCGGTCGCGCCCACGATGGCGACGTTGTAGGCCATTCTTGTCAGTCCTTCGGACGCGCCAGCGCTCGCCGTGCGGCGGCTCGCGGCTTGAGCGCGGTATGGGGGTTTGCGGAACCGTGGTCCCGCGCCTTCGCATTTATGCCTTCGCGTGTGCGAAGCAACCGCTTTCCTCCAGAGAGAGGCCCGGCTAATCCCCGGGGCTATGGGATCACGCACCCGCGCCGCCTATGAAAACCGGCTCAAGTCCGGCGTCCTGACGCGCGATCCGGCGCAAGGGCAGGCCGTGGAGGCGCTGGTTCGGCTCGAAAGGGATCTCGGGCGGCGCGGCCTGTTCGGCGGGGTTCCGCAAGTCCGTGGCCTCTACCTCTGGGGCCCACCTGGGCGGGGCAAGTCCGTTCTGATGGACCTGTTCTTTGCCAGCGCGCCCGAGAAGCGAAAGACCCGCGCTCATTTCCATGCCTTCATGGCCCGGGTTCACGACCTCGTCCGCCAGTGGCGCGAAGGCGACCGCAAGGCGCGCCAACGTGTGTTCGGCACGCACAAGGGCGACGATCCCATCGAACCGGTCGCCGCCATGATCGCCTCTGAGGCGCGGCTGCTCTGCTTCGACGAACTGCAGGTCACCGACATCGCCGACGCCATGATCCTCGGCCGTCTTTTCGACGCCCTGTTCGCCAAAAAAGTAGTGGTCTGCATCACGTCCAACCGGGCACCGAACCAGCTCTACAAGGACGGCATCAATCGCCCCCTGTTCGTGCCCTTCATCGACCGCATCGTCGAACGCTGCGAGGTCGTGGAGCTTAAGGGCGCGCGCGACTGGCGGCTGGACCGGATGCGGGCGTCGCGGGTCTGGTACAACGGCGAGGCAGGGTCCCGCCGTGACGGTTTCGAGCAGCTGTGGTCAGATCTCAGAGGCGGCATGCCGGAATGCCCGACAACGCTGCACATCCTCGGGCGGGAAGTGACGATCCAGAGGACCGCAGGCGGGTTGGCCCGTGCGACCTTCGCCGAGCTGTGTGACCGGCCGCTGGGGTCGCGCGACTATCTGGCCATCGCGGCGCGCTTCCACACCCTGTTCATCGAGGACATCCCGCTGCTGACGCCCGACAAGCGCCAGGCGGCCAACCGGTTCGTGACCCTGATCGACACCCTCTACGAGGCGCGACGGAGACTGGTGGCCTTCGCGGCGGGCGCGCCCGAGGCCCTCTATCCCAAGGGCGACGGCGCCTTCGAGTTCGAGCGAACCGTCTCGCGGCTGAACGAGATGCAGGGGGCGCAGTGGCTCGAGCAGGCGTCGACCGAGACCATCGACGCGCCCGTCGCCGCTTCGCCGCAATCGGCGCTAGACTGAACCGCTGTACTCCGGGGACCCCTCCATGAAGCTGACCGCCCTGATCGCCGCCACCGCTCTCGCCCTGGCTCTGCCCGTCACGGTAAGCCACGCCCAGGACGCGGCGAGCGCCCCTGCCGGGCGCTGGACCGGATTGCCGGTGTCGGAGATCACCGGGCGCCTCACCGCCGCCGGTCTGACGGTGTCAGAGCCGCAGGCGGCGGGCGACCGCATCTATCTGCGGGTCGATGACGGCCCGCTGCGCTGGGTGCTGACCCTGTTCTCCTGCACCGACGGACGGTGCCCGGACGTGCAGTTCACCGCCGCCTTCACCGGTCCCCAGGCCACCGAGGCCATCATCGGTCGCTGGAACGGCGAGCGTCGCTTCGTGAAGGCCTTCTACGCCGCCCCCGAGGAAGGATCGAACGTGCCCGGTCAGGCGGTGGCCCAGTACGACGTCCTGCTGAACGAGGGCGGCGGCGCGGCCCAGTTGGACGATCCGATCCAGGTCTGGCGCAGCCTCGCCATCGATCTCGGCCGCACCGTTTCGCCACAGGTCCAGTAGTCGGCGTACGCCCTCCTGATCGTCAGACGGGCTCGCCCCGCAGCAGCCGGGGCAGATCGCCCGTAGCTCCGCCGGCCTCGCCCATGAAGGCCTTTCGCAGCGGTGCGATCCGGTTGACCGCGGCCATGCCCAGATCGCGCGCCATGCGAACCGGCGCGAGGTCGTTGGAGAACAGGCGCACGAAGCCGTCGAACCCGGCCGCCAGGGCGAAGGTGTCGAACCGGCGCCAGCGGGCGTAGCGATCCAGGACCGTCTCGGACCCGATGTCTTCGCCGAGGCGAGCCGCCTCGACCAGAATCTCGGCCAGCGCCGCCGTGTCCTTCAGACCCATGTTCAGGCCCTGACCCGCCACCGGGTGCACGCCGTGGGCGGCGTCACCCAGCAGCGCCGTGCGCGGGCCGGTCAGCCGGGTCGCCAGCTCCAGGGACAGGGGATAGACAAAGCGCGGGCCCTCGGGCCGGGCCTCGCCCAGAAACTCCCCGAACCGCCGCATCAGATGGGACCGGAAGGCGGCGTCCGAACAGTCGCGCAGGGCCTCGGCGGCGCGCGTCGTCTCTGTCCACACCAGACTGGCCCTCTGTTCGGTCAGCGGCAGGATGGCGAAGGGGCCGTTCGGCAGGAAGTATTCGTGGGCCACATTGCCGTGGTCGTGGTCCAGACGCACGGTCGCGACCACGCCGGACTGCCCATAGCCCCAGCCGACGGTATCGATCCCGGCGGCCTTGCGGACCAACGACCCCCGACCTTCTGCCCCGACCACCAGCGGAGCCGCCAGAACGCGGCCGTCCTTCAATGTCACCACCGCAAGAGGACCAGCCCCATCGACCGCCTCGACGGCCGCCGGGGCCATCAGGTCGACCGGGCTGTCCGCCAGGACCTCGGCCAGCGCCGCCCGGATGCGGCGGTTCTCGACCATATAGCCCAGGGGCTCGCCACCGGTCGCGTCGCCGACCTCTTCGGAATCGAAGCGCAGGAAGGCGGGCGAAGCCGCCTTGGACGCCGCCCCCGGCCGCCGCCCGTCAGTCACCAGAATGCGATCCATCCGGCAGGCATGCGGCCGCAGTCGCTCGCCGATCCCCAGCGCGTCCAGCATGCGAAACGTCGACCAGGCGATCGCGGTCGAACGCCCATCGAAGGTCTCGGCCTGTTGCACCTGGAACGGCTGCGGATCGATCAGCGCGACCCTCAGCCCGCCACTCGCCGCCGCCAGCGCGAAGGTCGCGCCCGCGAGCCCGGCGCCGGCCACGATGACGTCATGGGTCTGGGGAGGGGTCATTGACTTCGGGCTTAGGGCTTAGGGGATCAGGGGCTAGGGATAGCACATTGGAGGATGCTGTCCCCGTGGGCCTTCGCCCTGCGGCGATGCGGCAGGAACCCCCACTCCGTCCTCCCTGCTCCCTAAGCTCTACTCCCTAAGCCCGAAGCCCTCCCCCTCAGGTAAACAGCCCCTTAACCCTGACCGCCTCACACTGCGGGCTCCATTGTCCGGAGCCATGAATGTCCGCCGCCCTCGCCATCGGTCAGCGCGCCTGGCAAAGCGCCGTCATCCTGTGGGACGCGCCCTTCGTGGTGCGGTTCCGGGGCGTGCTTCAGGCATTGCTGGCGACCCTGCTGGTCATTGCCCTGGTCTCCTGGAACCCGGCGGACCCCAGCCTGAACGCAGCGTCCTCGGCCGCTCCGACCAACTGGCTGGGCGCGAACGGGGCCCTGTTCGCCGACCTGTTCATGCAGTCGATCGGTCTCGCCGCCTGGCCTGCCGCGGCCCTGACCGTCGCCTTTGGCCTCGCGGCCGCCATCGGCGACGCGATCCAGCAGCGGCTCAAACCCACGCCGCTCAAGGCGCTAGCGGCCACCGGCGGTGTGCTGTCGCTGGCCGGTGCCCTTTCGGCGCTCGCAGCCCCCGCCGTCTGGCCCCTCGCTTCGGGCCTCGGCGGCCTCTGGGGCGACGCCGTGATCGGCCTGTTCGACAGCCTGTTCCGCAGCCTCGATGTGCCCGGCGGCACGATCGTGGGCGGCGTCCTCTTTCTCGCCTTCGGCCTCTGGACCTGCGCCTATGCGGTCGGTCTGAGGACGACCGACTTCGCGGATACGGCGGCCTGGCTGGGTGGCCTGCGTCGCGCCCCGACCCCGTCAGCGCCCGTGCCCACCCGCCGCCGCCCGATCATCGAGCCCGAGATTGCCGTCCCGCAGAAAGCCGCCTCTCCGCGACGACCCGCCCGGCTGGAACTGCCCGACGACGATGAGATCGTGGTCCCCCTGCCGTGGGACGAGCCGACACCCGAGCCGGCGGTACCTTCGGCCCGCACCGCCCCCGAGCCGCGCGTCGCCGCGCCCAAGCCGTCCAAGACGTCAAAGAAGGCCGTCGACGATGCCCAGGCCGCTTTCGACTTCGCCCGGCCCGAGGGCGACTTCGACCTGCCGCCGCTGGCCATGCTGGCCAAGCCCCAGGCTCGCACGTCAACGGTTGACGAGACGGCGCTGAAACAGAACGCCAAGATGCTGGAGGGCGTTCTGGCCGAGTTCGGCGTCAAGGGTGTGATCGACCAGATTCGCCCTGGCCCCGTCGTCACCCTCTATGAACTGGTCCCCGCCCCGGGCGTGAAGCACGGCCGCGTCGTGGCCCTGTCCGACGACATCGCCCGGTCCATGTCAGCCCGCGCCTGCCGCATCTCGGTCGTGCCGAACCGCAACGCCATCGGCATCGAACTGCCGAACCTGAAGCGCGAGACCGTCTATCTGCGCGACCTGCTGGCCTCGTCGGAATACGGCAAGCCCGCCCACCTCCTGCCGCTCGCGCTCGGCGAGACCATCGGCGGCGAGCCCTATGTCGCCGACCTGGCACGCATGCCGCACCTGCTGATCGCGGGCACCACCGGCTCGGGCAAGTCGGTCGGCGTAAACGCCATGATCCTGTCGATCCTGTACCGGCTCTCGCCCGCCGAGTGCCGCTTCATCATGATCGACCCCAAGATGCTGGAGCTGTCGGTCTATGACGGCATCCCGCATCTGCTGGCCCCCGTCGTCACCGATCCCAAGAAGGCCGTCGTCGCGCTGAAGTGGACGGTGCGCGAGATGGAGGACCGCTACCGCCGCATGTCCAAGCTAGGCGTGCGCAATGTCGCCAGCTACAACGAGCGCGCCCGCGAGGCCCAGGCCAAGGGCGAGCATTTCGAGCGCACGGTCCAGACCGGTTTCGACGAACAGGGCCGCCCCGTCTTCGAATCCGAGAAGATCCGCCCCGAGCCCATGCCCTATCTGGTCGTGGTCATGGACGAGATGGCCGACCTGATGCTGGTCGCCGGCAAGGACGTGGAGGGTGCGGTCCAGCGTCTGGCCCAGATGGCGCGCGCCGCCGGCATCCACCTGATCATGGCCACCCAGCGCCCGTCGGTCGACGTCATCACCGGCACGATCAAGGCCAACTTCCCGACCCGGATCAGCTTCCAGGTCACCTCAAAGATCGACAGCCGCACCATCCTGGGCGAGCAGGGTGGTGAGCAGCTTCTGGGCCAGGGCGACATGCTCTACATGGCCGGCGGTGGTCGGATCACCCGCCTGCACGGCCCGTTCGTGACCGACGGCGAGGTCGAGGAAGTCTGCAAGCATCTGCGCAGCCAGGCCGAGCCCGACTACCTTGACCTGATCACCGACGATCCGGACGGCGACGGCGACGCGGCCTTCGACGACGAAGGCGGCGGCGGCTCGGGCGACGACCTCTACGACCGCGCCGTGGCCGTGGTCACCCGCGACCGCAAGGCCTCGACCAGCTACGTCCAGCGCCGCCTCCAGATCGGCTACAACCGCGCCGCCTCTCTGATCGAACGCATGGAACAGGAAGGCGTCGTTTCGCCGGCCAACCACGCCGGCAAGCGCGACGTCCTGGCCGGTCCGCCGCCCATGATCTGACCCGGCCTAGCGCCTCGGATCGAGCAGCAGCCCCGACACCGTCGCCGCCAGCATCCTCGCCGCGAACGGCAGGCGCGCGACCTTGCCCAGCACATGGTCGCGCACCCACGGCAGGACCTTTCCGTCAGCCTGATAGAAGGGCGTGAAGCCCCAGCTCAGCGCCTGATAGAGCCGGATGTGCCAGCGCCGGATGCGGGCATAGGCCATCAGCGCCTCGTCCAGATCAGCGTGGGTCTCCAGCGCATCGGCCAGTGTCAGGGCGTCCAGCAGGCCCATGTTGACCCCCTGCCCCAGCTGGGGGCTGGTCGAGTGGGCCGCATCCCCTACCACCGCCAGTCGGTCCGCGACCGGCAGGGGCAGGGTGTGGTGGCCATAGCGCGCCAGCGTCAGAGCCTCGGCGTCCGGAATGGCTTCCAGTACCGGAGCCGTCTGGGGCCACAGGCTCAGCACCTCCGCCTTCCACCGCTCCATGCCCGCCGCGACCCAGGCGGTATGATCGGCGGACTTCAGGCTCCAGAAGAAGGTCGCGAGCCGATCGGGTGACCCGGGCCGCGCGCCGCAGGGCAGGACCCCGATCATCCGCGACGCTCCGCGATAGACCTGCTCCAGCGCGCCCTCATCGAACGGCGCGCCCGGCCACGGCACCGTGCCCCAGACCGCGCCCCATTCCAGATCGGTCCGCCGGCCGCCCTGCCGCTTCAGCAAGTCCAACGCGATGGGCGAGCGCGCGCCCGACGCATCCACGACCAGATCAAACGCGGGGCTGGCCGTCCCCGTGGCGTCGACGATCCGCCCGTCCGATGCCGCCGCGATCTCGCGGTCGGTCACGAACTCGACCCCTTGGGCCAGACAGGCGTCATGCAGCACGTGGAAGATCGCCGCCCGGTGTACCCCCAGCGCATTCAGCCCGTCCGGACGCGGTGACTTCAGGTCGGAATACTTGACGTCCAGCACCACACGGCCACGCCGCGCCTCTCGGCCGAAGATGTGGTTCAGCGGCTGACCCAGCGCCGCGACCTGAGCGGTCAGTCCCAGCCTGTCCAGCACATGCAGACCCGTCGGCTGCAACATGAAGCCCGCCCCGATCGGCCGGGGCTCGGCGAAGCGTTCATGCACGACGACCTTCAGGCCGCGCCGCTTGAGCAGCAGCGCCAGCGCCAGTCCCGTCGGCCCCGCGCCGACGATGGCGATGTCGCGAACGGGGCTCAGGCCGGCACCAGTTCGATCAGATCGAGGTTCGATTCATACTGCGGCCAGGGCAGGACCAATCGCCACCGCTGCGGTCCGATCCGCTCCAGAACGGCAATCAGGTCGCGATCCGGGCGCTGGCCATAGGAGTTGGCGGGTGGCTCGGCCGACAGTGCCATCGATCCCAGCATCACCATCTGCCGGTCGGCTTCCGGGAACAACAGGCCACTCGGCCGCTGCGATCCGGTCAGCTTGGAGAACTTCAGGCCCCGCGGCGTCTGTTCGATCCGGCAGGCGAACCAGCCATAGACGACATAGCCGAGGCCGCTTTCCCCGCCCTGGGAGCCCAGCTTCACCGTGCGGCAGCGATACTCCCCGGGCGGTGGCGCCACGTCGCCGCGCACGGCGCGGGGATCGATCAGATCACCGACACTCTCCAGATCGCCGGATCCGCCCTGACGTCGCGCCTGCTCCAGCGCCAGTCGCCAGGCCGCATCGCGGCGGGCATAGCGGTCCCTGTCGGTCGCCGAGACGATGCCGCGCCAGTCGCGGAGCACGCCCTGTCCGCCCGTTTCCGGCGGGGGCGGCGGAGGAGGAGGTGGCGTGCTTGCACAGCTCGCCAGAAGCGGGCCGACGAGGGTCAGGGCGGCGAGCGCCGAAATCAGGTTGCGCATGGGATCAGAGGGAGCCCCACCGCGAACGACCCGTCAAGCGACGGATCAGTCCTGGGCGGCCTCGACCTTGCGGGCGCGTGGAGCCCGCTTCTTGGCAGGGGCCGCTTCGCCCTCTGCGGCCGCCGGAGCCGGTGCTGCCGAACGGGTCAGGAAGCCGGGCAGGGCGCCGGTGTCGTCCCCGGCTGGCTCTTCTGCGCGGGGCGTACGGGTCCGGCGGGCCGGCCGCTCCTCGCGGGCCGGGGTCTCCTCAGAGACAGCGTGCACAGGCTCTGGCGTCGGGGCCTCGAAGGCCTCACCGGCGTCGGAGCCATCGCCGCCGCCGCGCTCGTCAGGCGCATCGCCGATACCGCCTTCCGCCTGGAAGCGGCGGTTGCGTTCCTCACGGCGGCGCTCCCAGCGCTCGCGGCGGGTTTCCCGGCGCCCGCCGTTCTGCCCGGGCTCGCCGTCGGCGCGCGGTTCCCCGTCGCGTTCGCGTGGCTGGGCGTCACGGTTCGGGTCCCGGTTCTGATCGCGATCGCGGTCGCGCCACTCACGGGGCTCACGCGGCTCACGGTTCGGATCGCCCTGTCCTTCGGATTGCTGACGTGCCTCGCGCTCGGCCTGTTGCTGTGCAGCGGCCATGAACGCCGCGGCCTGGGCCCCGGTCTCGTCCTCGAAGTCGATGTCGAAACCCTGGTTGGACAGTTCGCGCGCCGCGATCTCGGACACCGGCCGCTGCGGCTGCAGCGCCCTCAGGACCCGGAAATAGTGCTCGGCGTGCTGGAGATAGTTCTCGGCCAGAACCCGGTCGCCCGACGAGGCCGCGTCGCGCGCCAGCTGTTGATAGCGCTCATAGACGGTCTGGGCGTTGCCCCGGACCTTGATGTTCTCCGGCCCTTGCGAGTCCCACGAACGGTTCGGATTGGCAGCATTCGCATTGCCGCCGCCCGGTTTCCGGTTGCGGCCGCGCTGGCGCTTCATGCCCTTGAAATCTCTCATCGAACGTCCGTGCTGGTCGGCCTCCGGGCATCAGCGCGCGGACAGGGCCGTTGTTCCTGGTCCGGTCACCGCTCGCGGTCGCTGGGGTCGGATCCCCTATGGCGATGTGATCGGAAAACCGTTGTCGCCCGGCGTGGTCCGCCCGAAGCCTTCGGGCCCTCACGCTCATCCCGGCCGCGCGTCGCCGATCCTTGATGGCGGATCGAGAAGGCTTGGTTGGGTAGGAGACGACGCAGACTTAGCGCGCCCGCTCCGGCTTTCCAAGGGCTTTCGCGCCCCGGTCCGCTCCAGTCCAAAAAAAGCCCCCGACGCGGACGCCGGGGGCTTCAAGATGATCTCTCTCGCCGCCATCGGGAGGGGATTGGGTCCGAAAGCGTCAGGACGGCACGACCGCCCTGTGGCGAAAGTGTCACGACGTTCAGAAAGAGTCAAACGCAAAGATCTGTCGCTTGTGTGTGTTGCTCCGAACACGATTCAGGCGTCGTGATTCCGTCAATTCCGCCCCGGCCGACGCGTGGGATCCGTCAGGCGGAACAGGCTGGCGGCGAGACCCGGTGCAGGCTGCAGCGTCGTCAGCTGGGTCCGCGTGCGCGCGCCCTGGGCATCGGTAATGGTCCACTCCTGCAGCCGCAGGGGATTTCCGGCGAAGGCCAGGATCACCTGGCCATCACGGGGCCGCCGCGCGTCCCGGGCAGTGATGGCGAAGGCACCGGACTGCATGCGCGTGACCCGCTCTATGGTCACGCCCTGATCCAGCCGGACCTCACGCGCCAGAAAGGTCGACAGCGGTGTCTGGCTCAACGGGACCTGACGGAACACTTCCAGCCGCGGATCCCACCGCTTCACGTTCGACCCGTCAGCCACCACCAGCAACCCGGCGGGCGTCGTGTATTCAAACCGCATCCGGCCGGGGCGCTGCAGATAGAAACGCCCCTCACGCCTCTGCCCGCCCGCGCCGGTCTCCACGAAGGTCCCCTGCGCCGAGGTCAGGCCCTGCAGATAGGACTGGGCCTGGTTCAGCGCGGCGCGGTCCGCCTCCGACAGGCTGCTCTGTGCCGAAGCGGGCAACGCGCCGGCCAACGCCGCGACGGCGGCGAGGCCGAAACCGAGATCTCTGCGGGACAGCGTCATGTCGTTCCTTTTCCCGATCGGGAAGCACTGCGGGTCGTCCGGATCATCACCGGGCCTGGCGGCACGGTCGTGACGCGACCCTGACCATATTCCGGCGGCCCGATGAAGCGTCGTTCAGGCTTCAGGGTTCCGCGTCGGCGCTCAGACCCGCGTCAGCCTCAGGTTCTGATAGTCATAGCTGAAGTCGATGTCGGGGCTGACCCCCTTCATCGTCGCCCGCACCGGTCGGCCGTTCTCGAGTTCGAAGGTGATGAAGGCGTCCTCCTCGCGCTTGTCGGGGAAGCGCGTGCGCATCGTCTCGCCCTCATAAGGCTCGAGCGGCCCCTGCAGCGCCGGGGTGCGCGAGAACCGCAACCACAGCTGCACGTCGCGCGGTTCGATCACGATGTCGCCGTACCAGGGGTCGCGCCAGGTCCCGGCATAGGCCGACAACGGCAACGACGGCGCGGCTCCCGCCGCCTGCTTGGCATCGATCTCGACAGCGGCGGCGAGGGAGCGGGCGGTCCCCTGGCTCTCCAGACGCTTGCAGTCCGCGATCCAGTCGAAGCCGGTCTTGCCCATGACGATGTCGGCGATGCCGCTGCGCAGAGCACGAAGCAACAGGCTTTCCTCCGCATTGGAGAAGATGGCGAAACCGGCGTTTCGCCCGGGCAGCAGCACGGTCGCCGAAATCCCGCCCGGTGACCCGCCGCCGTGACTGATCAGCCGCTCGCCGCGATAGTCCTGTACCTGCCAACCCATGGCATAGGTCGAGGCGATGGCCCTGCCGGGCAACTCCGCCGTCGGCCCCGGCGAAGAGCCAACGATGATGTTGGGCCGCCACATCTCGGTGGCGCGCGCCTCACTGAACAGCCGCGTCCCGTCCGGCAGGGCCCCCATGGCGAGCCGCACCTGGATCCACTTGGCCCAGTCCGTCGGGGTGCTGCAGAAACCACCCGCCGCCCCCGCGGCATCCCAGTTCCAGATGCCGGCGATGGTGTCGCTCAGCAGGGTCATCGCCCCCTGATAGCGCAGCGGCGGCCCGATCCGTCCGTGCGGCAGGGCAGACTTCGACGCATCCGCCATGGAAGTGAAGGGCACAGTCTCGCTCATGCCGACCCGGTCCAGGATTCGCGTCTGGATGAAGGTCTCCCACGGCATGCCGGAGACGGCGGCGAGCACCTCACCCGCCACCACGAACATCAGGTTGCAGTAGTGGTAGTTGGCCCGGAACCCGTCCTCGATCGGCACATGAGGCACCGCCGCCATGATCTCGGCGCGGCTCCGGTCCGAGTTCGGCCAGAACAGCAGGTCGCCGGCTCCCAGACCAAAGCCCGCCCGGTGGCTCAGCGTATCGCGCACCGTGATCCGCTCACCGATGAACGGGTCCGACAGGGTGAAGTCCGGCAGATAGGTCCGCACCGGCTCGTCCCACTTCACCTTGCCCTCGTCGACCAGCATGGCCAGCGCTGCGGCGGTGACGTTCTTGGTGTTCGAGGCGATGGCGAACAGGGTGTGTTCGTCCGCCCTGTCCTGGGTTCCCTGCCGCTTGACGCCATAGCCGCGAGTCAGGATCGGCTGACCGTCCCTGACCAATGCGATGCCCAGCGCCGGCTGATCAGGCCAGGCCGCCATGCACTGGCGCACATAGGCATCGACCGCCTCGGCCAGCCCGGCGTTGTCATTGGCCGGGCTCGACGTCTGTGCCCATGCGGCCGTGGGCAGGGCAGCCGCGCCAGCCGATGCGAACAGGGCTGAACGGCGCGTAAGGGCGGGCAGGCGGTCGGTCACGGGCGGGCTCCGGTTCATCAGGCGACCGACGCTAGCGGGGCCAGGCGGGGCGCGCCAGCCCGCCGACCCGAGGGCCCTGTTTCAGCCATCATTATTGCGCGGCCGTAACATTATGAAATCACGAGGAAAATGACAGCGAAGTAACTTTGGGACGTAAAGGAAGCTTGATATTGCGGCGCTCGGAACGGGCGCGTCGGGCGACCGCGAAGGGGCTGTGATCATGATCCGACTGAAAACCATCCTGATGGCAGGTGCCGCCATGGCCGCCGTCGGCTCGCCGGCCCTGGCCCAGACCGCCCCCGCACAACCGGCGCGGCAAACGCCGCCCGCCCAGACCCAGCCGGCCCAGGAGCAGGAGGAGGGCGAGGCCCAGACCGACGCCGTGACCGACGTCGTGGTCACCGGGAACCGCGAAGAGACCCGCACCTCCATCGACTCGGTCAGCTACAGCCTGGCCAACGACCTGCAGGCCACGACCGGTACCCTGGCCGACGCCCTGCGCAACGTCCCCTCCGTGGATGTGGACCCCGAGGGCAATGTGTCCCTGCGCGGCGATGCCAGCGTCACCATCCTCGTCGACGGCCGCCCCTCCGGCATCCTGTCGGGCGCCGGGCGCGGCCAGGCCATCCTTCAGCTGCCGGCCGACCAGTATTCCCGCATCGAGGTCATGACCAACCCGTCCGCCGCCTACAGCCCCGAGGGCTCTGGCGGGGTCATCAACCTGATCACCCGGCCGAGCGCACCGCGTCCCGGACGCCAGACGACCGGCTCGATCCGCGTCAACGTCGGCGATGACGGCCGCTGGAACGCGGGCGTTTCGGGCTCGATCCAGGAAGACCGCCTGACGCTGTCCGGCGACATCAGCTACCGCGCTGACCCCGTCGGCGTCTCGCTGGAGCGCATCCGCGAACAGTTCAACCCGGCCACCGGTGCCCTGCTGTCGACCACGACCACTGTGCAGGAGGTCGAGAACGACCAGTCCGGCGTGGTCAGCCGGGTCACCGCCGAATACCGTCTGACCGACCGCACCCAGCTGACCGGTGAGCTGCGCGGGGTCGCCTTCGAGGGCGAGCAGGACCAGCCCGGCCTGTTCGAGACGCGCAACGCGGCCGGAACCGTAACCAGCCGCTATCGCCGTGACGGTTCCGTCGACTTCGACTTCGTGAACTGGGGCGCGACCGTCCGCCTGCTCCATCGCTTCGACGATGCCGGGCACGAATGGTCCAACGAGCTTCGTTTCGACGAAAACAGCAATGAGGTCGGCGCGCTGACGCTCAATCGCTTCCTGACGCCTGTGGCCCCGGACTTCTTTGAGCGCTTCGACCAGAACGTCGACCAGACCACCATTGGCCTGACCAGCGCCTACACCCGGCCTTTCGCGGAGGGGGGCCAGCTGCGCCTGGGCTATGAGCTCAACATCCAGAAGCCCGAGCAGGACTTCCGGCTATTCCGCGGCGGCACGACCTCGGCCCTGTTGCCGATCGCCGGCTTCATCAACAGCTTCGAGGCCGAGCAGACGGTTCACGCCTGGTACGCCACCTGGGAACGGCCCCTGACCGAGAAGTTCTCCGCCCAGCTGGGTCTGCGTCTCGAACAGGCCGACATTGAGATCACCGACCTGACCGGCGGCACCACGGCCGAGCAGGACTACTTCAAGGCCTATCCGACCGCTCACCTGCAGTACAAGCTGTCGGAGACCCAGACGCTGCGGGCCAGCTATTCGCGCCGCATCGCCCGGCCATCCCCGGCCCAGCTGAACCCTTTCGTCGCCTTCCAGGACCCGCTGAACCTGCGGTCGGGCAATCCGGATCTGGAGCCCCAGGAAACCGACGCCTTCGAGGTCATGTGGCAGATGCGCCAGGGCCAGACCTTCTACATGGCCACCGCCTATCTGCGGGACACGGATGGCGCCTTCACCGAGGTCGCGCGCGACATCGGCGGCGGCGTGCTACTGACCCGGCCCGAGAACCTGGGCTCGCGCCGCGACATGGGTGTGGAGCTGACGGCCACCGGCCCGCTGACGTCCACGCTGCGCTACAGCGGTGCCGTCAACCTGTTCCGTCAGGAGATCGACTCGACAGGGATTCCGGGCGGCGGCAACCGCGAAGGCACCTTCGCCAGCGGCCGCGCGAGCCTGACCTGGCAGCCGACGGCCAACGACTTCGTCCAGGTCTCGGGCTTCTGGCAGGGCGAGCAGCTGCTGGCCCAGGGCACCCGCGAGGCCGGCGGCATGCTGAACATCGGCTATCGTCGCAAGCTGACCGAGCAGCTGTCGTTCGTCTTCACTGGCCGGGACGTGCTGGGCACCTTCAACAACGACAGCGTGTTCGAGACCCCCGCCTTCCGCGAGGAGTTCAATCAGGACATCAACCTGACGGCCTTCTACGTCGGCTTCAGCTGGGCTCTAGGCAACGGCCAGCGTCGTCAGCCGGAACAGTTCGACTTCTCGACCGGCCCGACCGGCGGCTGATCCGGGTCACCCCCGGGTCGCCCAGGCCATCCAGACGGCGACGGCGGCGATCCCCGCCGCCATCGCTCGACCGGCCCACAGGCCACGCAGCCGGCGCATGACCACCGCTCCGGCCGCCGCCGCCCCCAGCACGATGGCGCCATGAATGGCCACGCTGACGATCAGGTGCAGGCTCCCCAGCATCAGGGCCTGCACCATCGGCGGGCCATGGTCGGGCCGGATGAAGGTCGGCAACAACGCCACATAGAACAGCGCCGCCTTCGGGTTCAGCAGGTTGCCCGTCAGGCCCCGCAGGAACAGGCCACGCAGCTTCTCCGGATCGCGCCCGACCTCCACCACCGTCTTGCCCGCCCCGGCCCAGGCCTCCCACGCCAGCCACAGCAGGAACAGCACGCCCGCCCAGCGCACAGCCTGATACAGCGCCGGAAACGCCAGCAGCACCGACGTCAGCCCGACCGCCGCCGCCACCATCCAGACCGCCAGCCCCAGCGTCACGCCCGCGACCGCCGCCAGCCCCGCCAGCCGCCCCTGCGCCATCGACACCAGCGCCAGCCAGCCCATGTTCGGCCCCGGCGTCAGCTCGACCAGCGCCACGCCCACCAGAAACGGCAGAACGACGGACGGATCGACAGGCCAGAGATCGTGCGACATCGGAGCATCCTAGACCCTCCCGGCCCCGACCTCTTGTGTGGCCGCTTCGCCACACCCAACTGATCGGCACAGCGGCGTTGCTCATCGGAGGGCGCCGCGCCACCCTCCGCCTGCTCAGGGGAAGCCGACCATGAATCTCGACCTCTATTCCGACCGCGCCAAACAGGCCGTCCAGTCGGCCCAGACCCTGGCGCTGGCCAGAAAGCACCAGCAGTTCGCACCCGAACACCTGCTCAAGGTCCTGCTGGAGGAACGCGACGGCCTGGCCCGCAACCTCATCACCGCCGCCGGCGGCGACCCGGCCAAGGCCGCCGAGGGCGCGGAGGCGCTCCTGAAGAAGCGCCCCCAGGTCGAGAGCGCCACCAGCCAGCTCTATCTCGATGGCGCGACCGCCCGCGTCTTCGCCGCCGCCGAGGCCGCCGCCAAGAAGAACGGCGACGCCTTCGTCACCACCGAGCGCATCCTGTCGGCCATCGCGCGCGAGGGCGGCCCGGCCGGCGACGCCCTGAAGGCGTCGGGCGTCACCGCCGACAAACTGGATGCCGCCGTCGCTGATGTGCGCAAGGGCAAGACCGCCGACAGCGCCGGGGCCGAGGACGCCTACGACGCCCTGAAACGCTATGCCCGCGACCTGACCCAGGCCGCGCGCGACCAGAAGATCGACCCCGTCATCGGCCGCGACGAGGAGATCCGCCGCACCATCCAGGTCCTGGCCCGTCGCACCAAGAACAACCCCGTCCTGATCGGCGAGCCGGGCGTCGGCAAGACCGCCATCGTCGAGGGCCTGGCCAAGCGCATCGTCGACGGCGACGTGCCCGAGAGCCTGAAGGACAAGACCGTCATGGCGCTCGACATGGGTGCCCTGATCGCCGGCGCGAAGTATCGCGGCGAGTTCGAGGAGCGGCTGAAGGCCGTGCTGGGCGAAGTCATGGCCGCCGAGGGCCAGATCATCCTGTTCATCGACGAGATGCACACCCTGGTCGGCGCCGGAAAGTCGGACGGCGCCATGGACGCCTCCAACCTGCTGAAGCCCGCCCTGGCCCGTGGCGAGCTGCACTGCGTCGGCGCCACCACGCTGGATGAGTACCGAAAGCACGTCGAGAAGGACGCCGCCCTGGCCCGCCGCTTCCAGCCCGTCTTCGTCTCCGAGCCGACGGTGGAGGACACCGTCTCCATCCTGCGCGGGCTCAAGGAGAAGTACGAGGTCCACCACGGCGTGCGCATCAGCGACGGCGCCATCGTCGCCGCCGCCACCCTTTCCAACCGCTACATCACCGACCGCTTCCTGCCCGACAAGGCCATCGACCTGATCGACGAGGCCGGCAGCCGCGTGCGCATGGCCGTCGATTCCAAGCCCGAGGCTCTGGACGAGATCGACCGCCGCCTGGTCCAGCTCAAGATCGAGCGCGAGGCCCTGAAGAAGGAGACCGACGCCGCATCGATCCAGCGCCTCGAAAAGCTCGAGGACGAGGTCAGCGATCTGGAAATCGAATCTGCCGACCTGACCCGGCGCTGGAAGGCCGAAAAGGAAAAGGTCGGCCAGGGCGCCCAGCTGCGCGAAACCCTGGATCGCCTGCGCGCCGAACTGGCCAGCGCCCAGAGGAACGGCGACCTCGCCCGCGCGTCAGAGATCGCCTACGGCCAGATCCCCGGCATCGAAAAGCAGCTGGCCGAGGCCGAGAGCGCCGAGGCCGCCGCCGCCTCCCTGACGCCGGAAGTCGTCGACGCCGAACAGATCGCCCAGGTCGTCAGCCGCTGGACCGGCGTGCCCGTCGACAAGATGCTGGAGGGCGAACGCGAGAAGCTGCTGTCGATGGAAGACACCCTTCGCGGCCGCGTCGTGGGTCAGGACGCGGCGCTGGAGGCCGTCGCCGACGCCGTCCGCCGTGCCCGCGCCGGCCTCAACGACCCCCACCGCCCGCTCGGCTCCTTCCTGTTCCTGGGGCCCACGGGCGTGGGCAAGACCGAGCTGACCAAGGCGCTGGCCGCCTTCCTGTTCGACGACGACCAGGCCATCACCCGCATCGACATGAGCGAGTACATGGAGAAGCACAGCGTCTCCCGTCTCATCGGTGCCCCTCCGGGCTATGTCGGCTATGACGAGGGCGGGGCGCTCACCGAGGCCGTCCGCCGGCGCCCCTATCAGGTCATCCTGTTCGACGAGGTCGAAAAGGCCCACCCCGACGTGTTCAACGTCCTGCTGCAAGTGCTGGACGACGGCCGCCTGACCGACGGTCAGGGCCGCGTGGTCGACTTCAAGAACACCCTGATCATCATGACCTCCAACCTCGGCTCGGCCGCGCTGGCCGATCAGGCCGAGGGCGAAGACGTCGAAGCCGTGCGCCCCTTCGTCATGGAGGCCGTCCGCGCCCACTTCCGCCCCGAGTTCCTGAACCGCATCGACGAGATCATCCTGTTCCGCCGCCTGGGCCGCGACCAGATGGCCGGCATCGTCCGCATCCAGCTGGCGCGCCTGGAAAAGCTGATGGCCGACCGCCGGTTGACCCTGTCCATCGACGACGGCGCCCTCGCCTGGCTGGCGGACAAGGGCTACGACCCCGTCTACGGCGCGAGGCCGCTGAAGCGCGTCATCCAGAAGGACCTGGTCGATCCGATGGCGAAGAAGCTGCTGGCGGGGGAGATCGCCGACGGGAGCGTGATCGCGGTGTCAGCGGGGGTGGAGGGGCTCACCATCGGAAAAGCCCAGGTCCACTAGGACGTGGGCCGGTTGTCATCCCGGGCCGCGCTCGCGGAACCGGGATCGGGAAGGCGCAGGTGCAGGTGCATCAGGGCTCGCCCCTCACCAGTTTTGGTAGATCGCCCGTCACGCTGA
>JADCBH010000371.1 GCA_020253595.1 Brevundimonas sp. | reverse complement strand
CTGGGCCTGATCCAGGTCCGTGCCAGGTTGGAACGTTACGGTGATTGCGACCGCCCCATCTGATGTCGAGGACGACGTTAGGTAGAGCATGTTCTCGACGCCGTTGACCTCCTGCTCGATGGGGGCGGCGACGGTTTCGGCGAGGGTCTCGGCGGAGGCGCCGGGATAGGCAGTGTTGATGGTGATCGTGGGCGGGGCGATCTCCGGGTACTGCGACAGGGGCAGGAGCGGATAGGCGAAGACGCCGACCAGGGTGATGAAGACCGACAGGACGGCCGCGAAGATCGGCCTGTCGATGAAAAACCGGGAGATGTTCATCGGTTAGGCCCTCAGTCGCCGGAGGCGATGGACTGGGTCAGAGCGCCCGCGGATGTGCCGGTGGCGGCGGGCGGGGCGGTGGTGACCGGAGCCTGCTCCTGACGCGGCTGACGCTGGATGCGCCCGTTGGTCGGGGAGACCGTCATGCCGGGCATGGCGCGTTGCAGGCCATCGATGATGATGCGGTCCGTAGGCCGGATACCCGACCGGATGACCCGGAGACCATCGACAAGCGGCCCCAACTGGACCGGCGTCGGCGTGACGTTTCCGTCGGCGTTGACGACCATGACGACGCGACGGGCCTGATCCGTGGCGATGGCGCTGTCAGGCACCAGAAGGGCGTCATAGGCCCCGGCCCCCGCGACGCGGCCTTGCGCGAACATGCCGGGCTTCAGGAAGCCGTCGGCGTTGGGAATGATGGCGCGAGCGCGAATGGTGCCGGACGCCGGATCGACGGCGTTGTCGGTGAAGTCGAGCGTCCCGGCCCGGGTGAACTCTGCCTCATCCTGGAGGCGCACGCGCACCGGCGCCGAGCGGCCCGCGCGGGCGTCGCGCTGATACTTGAGCAGAAGGGCCTCGGAGGCCTCGAACACGAAGTAGATCGGCGAGGACGAGACGATGGTGGTCAGGACATCGGCTTGGGACGATCCGCCCGCAACAAGGTTGCCTGGATCAACGCGACGGTCCGACACGCGTCCGGATGCCGGGGCCACGACGCGGGTGAACTCGAGATCCAGCTGTCGGGCGCGGACATTGGCCTGGGCCGAGGCCACGCCGGCTTCGGCCTGCGCCAAGGCAGCGCGGTTGGTGTCGACCTCGGCCTGGCTGACCGCCTGACTGGCCAGCAGGCTCTCTGACCGGGTCAGATTGGTGCGGGCCAATGCCAACTGGGCCTCGGCCTGGCTCAGGGCAGCACGAGCCGCCGCCAACTGGGCCTGAGCCGGACGGGGGTCGAGTGTGAACAGCAACTGACCCCGTTGGACGAAGTCGCCATCGCGGAAGTGGACCGCCTGGATGAAGCCGCCGACACGGGCGCGCACCTCGACCTGGCTGGTCGCCTCGAACCGGCCGGTGAAATCGTCCCAGTCGACCACGCGTTCGGCCAGCGGCACGGCGACCGTGACCGGGGCGGCAGGCGGCGGCCCCTGCGCCTCGGAACGTTGCGAACAGCCGTACAGCGCGCCCGTCAGAAGGACGGACACGGCCAGAATCTTCAGCCCGCGCATGCGCGCAATCTCCCTGTCGGAGCGATTTCCCTGTCAGGCGCGACCGGGGGTGTCGGGGGAGGTCAACGCCCGTTGACTTAATTGTTGCGAGCCGCCACGCTTGTCAACAGTCGGTGACATCGTCATATCGGGATAACAGCAAGGCAGGACCTGAACGCCGCAGATTCGGGCCATCCGAGGGAGATCACATTGGGTTTCGCCGCCGTTTGTCCAAGGCCTCGCAACGCCGCCGCCACGCGCACCGCCATCCTGGATGCGGCCGCGAAACGGTTTGCCGCCGAAAGCTACGAACAGGTGGGCATGCGCGACATCGCCCGCGACGTTGGTGTCGATCCGGCCCTGATCTCCCGCTACTTCGGGTCCAAGGAAGAGCTCTTCCGCGCTGTTCTGGCCGATTGTGACGGCGACGAACTGATGGACGGCGACCGGGCGACCTTCGGCGAGCGCATGGCCGAGGATCTGGTTTACGGGCCGGCCAAGGACGAAGACCTGGCCTGGCTTCTGATCATGCTGAAATCGGCCGGATCCCCCAAGGCGGCCGAGATCATCCAGCAGCAGGCGATCGAGGGTTTCTACCAGCCCTTCATCGAGTGGCTGGGTGGCGACGACGCCCCCATTCGCGCCCGCATCATCGCGGGCATCTTGATGGGTATCGCGGTTGGCCGCGATCTCTCCGGCGGAATGAAGCTGTCGGCCGAAGAATGCGACCGCATGAAGGCGCGTCTCGCCCCCATGCTTCAGGAACTCGTCGACGGTTGATCGACCTGCCGGGGCGAAATTGCCACAGCAGACCCTTCAGCGCTGCATTTTGGAACATTCTTCCAAATCGGACTTGTGCGGCGCAGCGATGTCTGGCCTTATGGGCTCGTAACAAGGAGCCGGCCGTGAGCCACTCGACCCGTCAGACACCGAACGCCCGCACGGCTCGCGCCGTCGCGGCTTCGCGCGCCCAGACCGTTTCGATCGCCCTCAACACCCTTATTCTCAGCGTACTTCTTGGACTGCTCTCCGGAGCGGCGTGGACGCTGACGACCTGAACCCCCCCAGAAACAGGATCGCCCGCAGCCACCCGCTCCCGAAAGGAAGCGGGTTTTTTGTTGCGCGCGGTCCGGAAAAGCCCCCGGACCCGATTTCGTGACGACGCAAGATTTCACCTCCAGCCCCCGGCACCGCAGCGCGGTGGTCACGCGCGGTCCGAACCGCGCGGCGGCCCGCAGCTATCTGCGTGCGGCGGGCATGCAGGACGCCGACTTTGACAAGCCCATGATCGCGGTGGTCAACACCTGGTCCTCGGTCACGCCCTGCAACATGCACCTGGACCGGCTGGCGGGTGACGTGCGCGCCGGCATCCGCGCCGCGGGCGGATATCCGGTCGACTTCAACACCATCGTGGTGACCGACGGCATCTCCATGGGCACGCCCGGGATGAAGGCCTCGCTGATCAGCCGCGAGGTCGTGGCGGACTCCATCGAGCTGGCGGTCCAGGGCCACCAGCTGGACGGCGTGGTCTGCATCGTCGGCTGCGACAAGACCATCCCGGCCGCAGCCATGGCCCTGGCCCGGATGGATATCCCTGGGCTGGTCTACTACGGCGGCACCATCCTGCCGGGCGTCGTCGGGGGCCGAGAGGTCTCGATCCAGGAGGTGTTCGAGGCCATCGGCGCGCACGGCGCCGGGGCCATGGATGACGAAGGCCTGAAGGCCGTCGAGAGCGCAGCCTGCCCAGGAGCCGGGGCCTGTGGCGGCCAGTTCACGGCCAACACCATGGCCATGGCCCTGTCGGTCATGGGGCTGTCGCCCATGGGCGCCAACGACGTGCCCGCTGTTGATCCGGCGAAGGCCGGGGAGGGAGAGCGCTGTGGCCGCCTGATCGTCGAGCGGGTCTTCGCCGGCGACACGGCGCGCAAGTACATCACCCGCGCCAGCCTGAAGAATGCGGCGGCGGCAGTTTCGGCCTCGGGCGGATCGACCAACGCCGTGCTGCACCTGACAGCCATCGCAGCCGAGGCCGGGATCGCCTTCGGCGTCGAGGACATGAACGCGGCCTGCGAGGCCACGCCGGTCATCTGCGACCTGAAGCCGGGCGGACGGTTCCTGGCCAGCCACCTGTATGCGGCGGGCGGCACGCGTCTGGTCACCCAGCGGCTGGCTGAAAGCGGAAAGATCACGAACACGCCGACCGTCTCGGGCCGGAGCCTGTTCGCGGAGGCCGCCGAGGCCGAGGCCACCCCGGGCCAGCAGGTCGTCGCCACCATCGCCGAGCCGTTCAGCCCGCGCGGGTCCTACGCCGTGATCTACGGCGACGTCGCCCCGGACGGCGCCGTCATCAAGCTGACGGGCCACAAGGTCGACCGCTTCGAGGGCCCGGCCTGCGTATTCGATAGCGAGGAAGACGCCTTCCACGCGGTCCAGGACGGAGCGGTTGGCGAGGGCGACGTCATCGTCATCCGCTACGAAGGGCCCCAGGGCGGCCCCGGCATGCGCGAGATGCTGCAGGTCACCGCCGCCTTGAAAGGCCGGGGCGTCCATGACGTCGCCCTGATCACCGATGGCCGGTTCTCGGGTGCCAGCTACGGCTTCGTCGCCGGCCATGTGTCGCCGGAGGCAGCGGCGGGCGGACCCATCGCCCTGATCCGCGACGGTGACCGCATCACCATCGACGTGACCAACCGTAGGATCGACGTCGCCGCCGACCTGACCTCGCGCCGGGCGGGTCACGCCCAGCCGCCGCTGAAGGCCGCCACCGGCGTTTTCGCCAAGTATCGCGCCACGGTGGCTTCGGCCGCCCAGGGTGCCGTCACCATCCCCAACCCGCCGCCTGCCCAGGTCCGCGCGGACAACCGTCAGACCGAGGAAGCCTGAGCCATGCAAATCTATACCAACGCGGACATCCGCCCCGGTGCCATCACCGGCCAGCGCATCGCCATCATCGGCTATGGCTCGCAAGGGCGCGCCCATGCCCGGAACCTGAAGGACAGCGGCCACGACGTCATCGCGGGCGTCCGTCACGGCGGCAAGGGCTGGAAGAACGCCCAGGCCGACGGCATCGCGACGGCGGAACCAGCCGATGCGGTCAAGGGCGCGGACATCATCGCCATCCTGACGCCCGACATGGCCCAGGCTGCGATCTACAAGGAGACGATCGAACCCAACGCCAAGAAGGGCGCGGCGATCCTGTTCGCCCATGGCTTTTCGATCCTGTACGGCCGGGTCCAGCCTCGGAAGGACATGGACGTCATCCTGGTCGCGCCCAAGGGACCTGGCGATCTGGTGCGTCGCGAATATGCACGCGGCCGGGGCGTGCCCGCCCTTTTCGCGATCGAGCAGGACGCGACCGGCAAGGCCCGGGACCGTGCGATGGGATACGCCAAGGGCATCGGCGGCGCGACCGGCGGCCTGCTGGAAACCACCTTCAAGGAAGAGACCGAGACCGATCTGTTCGGCGAACAGGCCGTCCTGTGCGGCGGGGCCAAGGAGCTGGTCATGGGTGGCTTCACTACCCTGGTGGAGGCCGGTTACCAGCCGGAGATCGCCTACT
>JADCBH010000370.1 GCA_020253595.1 Brevundimonas sp. | reverse complement strand
GACGTTGGGGCCCTTGAACGCCGGCGTGAAGTACGGCCCGATCTCGAGCAACTGCGCGTCGGGCTGGATCATGGTCAGGAAGTTCTCGCGAACCGCCACATCTGAGGCGATGCGGCCCTCGTCACGTCCCTGGCGCTCATAGTGATCGACCAGCCAGTCATCGGACTTGTCGGAGAGATCTTCATAGCGCCGACGCAGTACCTCCGGTGAGACCTCGGGGGGCAGGTCCGCGAACCGGTGGACCGGGGTGATCGACGGTGTGGGCCCCGGCTGCCAGGGCCGAGGCTGCGGTGAACCGACCTCGGTCTTGGCCGGGACCGCGATGGCCTCTGCATCGACCTCTCCGTCTCGCCACGGCATGGGCACGCGCGGGGGATGGGCATAGCCGAACTGGCCGTCCAGGGAGTGGTTCGGGGAATAGAACGGATCTCGCGCCAGGGTCTCGCCCCAGCGGTCGCGCATCAGCGCCGCTTCCCGATCCAGCCGGGCGGCCTTCTCGCCATCGGCATCCGAGCCGCGTGTGCGCGATTCCTTGTGGATCAGAACCAGATCCGCGTCCGCTACCACCTGCAAACCGGCCTTTCGGACCTTCAGACACAGGTCGACGTCGTTGTAGGCCACGACCAGCTCAGGATCGAAGCCGCCGACGTCTTCGAACAGGTCACGCCGAATGAACAGGCAGGCCGCCGTCACAGCGCTGAACTGCTGGGTCAGGCGCGCCTTGGAGAAATAGCCGGCCGCATTCGGGGCCAGACCATGGTGAGCGTGCGACGCCACGCCGTGCTCGGCCGTGCCCGTGTAGACGCCAAAATGCTGCAGCGCCCCGTCCGGGTACAGCAACCGTGCGCCCACCACTCCGACCTTTGGCATGGCCAGGAGCGCGCGGGCCCGGTCCAGCCAGTCCTTTGTCACGACCTCGGTGTCATTGTTCAGGAAGCACAGGACTTCGCCGGTCGCCGCGGCAGCCGCCGCTTTGTTCAGCGACGAGAAGTTGAAGGGGCGAGGATCGCGGATCACGCGCGCCACACCGTCCCGCTCAAGACCGGCCAGATAGTCGAGCGTTTCCGACCGTTCCGACCCGTTGTCGACGATCAGAATCTCCGTTGCCCGGTGGTCAAACGACAGGATCGAGTCGATGCAGGCCTTCAGATCGTCCGGCCCGTCCCGGGTCGGGATGATGATGGACACAGCGGTGTCGAAGTTGCGCGTGCGTTTCAGCGCCGTATTGCCCGCCGCGAAACCGACACCGGAAACGAAGGGTCCGCCGGTCCGGGTGAAGTGGCTGGTGATCGCGGTGCGGGCCGCGACAATGGCGTAGCTCTTCTGGTCGGCCGAGACGGCGGTCGAACCCGGGATCGCGCGCCAGTGATAGAGAACGTGCGGAATATGCACGACCGCGTCATCGCCGGCCTCTTCCCAGGCCCGAAGCACGAGGTCGTAGTCCTGGCTGCCCTCGAGCCCGAGACGGAACCCGCCGATCTTTTCCAGAAGGTCGCGGCGATAGACGCCCATGTGGCTGACCATGTTGTGACCGAACAGCAGCCACGGGTCGAAGTCGCCCTTGAAGTAGGGCTGGAACCGCTCGCCGGCGACGGTGATCTTGTCCTCGTCCGAGAACAGGATCTGGGCCTTTGGGTTCTGGTTGATCGCATGCGCCACGCAGAACAGGGCGTAGTCCGGGATCAGGTCGTCGTGGTCCATCAGGACGACGAAGTCGCCGGTCGCCGCCGCGAGCGCCGAGTTACTGGCCGCCGAGATATGCCCATTGGACGTGCGCCGGATCACCTTGATGCGGCTGTCGCGGCGAGCGTAGGCGTCCAGGGTCTCGAGCACCTTGGGGTTCGGCGAGCGGTCGTCCGCCAGGCAGACCTCGAAGTGCGGATAGGTCTGATCCAGGATCGAATTCAGGCACTCGACCAGCAGCGGGATCGGCGTGTCATAGACCGGGATCACGATGGAGAACGTCGGCTTGATCGCCATCGCGTCTGTCATTGCGCGAATGCGTTCGTCGTCGCCCGGCCGAGGCTCGATCCAGCGGCGACGCCAGGCCTCGTAGTCACGGTTATGGGCGCGCAGGTGCGACGTCAGCCGCACGGTCGCCTTGGCTGCATCCGCCGCAGGGATTTCCGGATCATCGAGGTATCGACGGATGTCCGACAATCCATCCTGAACACCGAGCGCCGACCATGCCTGTGCAGCCTCCAGCACAGCCGCTTCGGCGTCGACGTTTTCGAGAAGGGCCAGCCGGACGATACGTATCTGGCGCTGCTTGTCGTCGATTTCCCAGCGTACGGCCTTCAGATGACGTGGCCCGACGACCGGTATGGTCAGGGCGAGACTGGCGCTTCTGGCCTGGGTCTCCACCGGAATGAAGTCGGTGTCGTTGAAGCCTTCACCGTAGTTCAGCAGCAATCGGCCGGAGAGGGGTTTGTCCGGGTCCAGGATCTCGATTTCGATCCGCAAGCCGGCAAGCGAGCCTGCCACGCCAGCCTGGGGTTCGAACTTCAGTCTGGGGCTGGAATCAATCAACCGAAATGCGCCGTCCGCTTGCGGGGCGATGCCGCTGGCCTTGATCAGGGTCAGCCCCTCGAGCCGGGAAGCGACCGCGCGTGAGACATGGGCCGCGATCCGGCGCTCGTCCGCCAGGGTAAGGTGTCGCGTCATATCTGCGGCCGTCATCTCGGCGATGACGTCGGCGCAGAACCCTGTATCGGCACGTCGACGGAAGAGCTCCATGGCTTCACGTCGATACCCCAGCCGACGCTTCAGACTGCCGGCATGCAATAGAACGTCGGCATCATCGGGTCGCAGTGCCAGCGCCCGTCCATAGGCCTCGTCGGCCTCCAGAGGCCGGTCCGTATCCTTGAGCATGTGGCCCAGCTGGACCCAGATGGCGAAATCGGTCGGGTACTCCAGCAGATGCGCCTCGTAGCCGACGATGGCCTCGCTCGGACGACCGGCATCGCGGGCCGTATCGCCCAGAGTGCGTCCTTCCGATTCTCGTAGCGAGGTATCGAGCACCGAGGCGCGCTCCGGCACCGGCTCCGCCTCAACGGCGGGCTCCAGGCGGGCAAACAGCGAGCGTATTGCGGAGAAGTTCAAATGGGCCTCAGGGCTCGCAGCGGGAGGGCTCAAGAGCCCACGGGGGCTTACCAAGGCTTGGCGCGCCCGCCAATGGCCGTCGCGGCGCGGGCGAGCGCCCCTTGCCAAGGTCGCGTGGCGGCGGCTAGGCGCGAGAAGACGCTATCCGGAGCCCGCCATGTCCACGACCGTCCAGCTGATCGAGACCCGCCGGTTCGGTGACGACCGGGGCTGGTTCTCCGAAACCTGGTCGCGGCCGAAGTTCGCTGCCATGGGCATCGACCTCGATATGGTCCAGGACAACCAGTCCTACTCGGCCCATCCGGGCACGATCCGGGGTATCCACTTCCAGCGCGCGCCCCATGCCCAGGCCAAGCTGGTGCGTTGCGTGCGCGGCTCCATCGTCGACTATGCCGTGGACCTCCGCAAAGGCTCGCCGACCTATGGCAAGGTCGCCTACGCTACGCTGAGCGCCGAAAACGGCCGCCAGCTGTTCGTGCCGGTCGGCTACGGCCACGCCTTCGTCACGCTCGAGCCGGACACCGAGGTCGCCTACAAGGTGTCGGACGTCTATGCCGCCGACAGCGACGGCGGCGTCGCCTGGGATTGCCCTGACATCGGCATCGACTGGCCCCTGCCGCCCACCGGCCCGGTGCTGTCGGACAAGGACAAGGCCTTGCCCAGGCTCGCGGACTTCGACAGCCCCTTCGCCTATGACGGGGTCCCGATGGCGGCGACCGGCGATCTGGGCTAGGTCGCGGCCGTAAGGAGAGACGGCTTCATGCGCATTCTGGTCACCGGCGGGGCCGGCTTCATTGGTTCGGCCCTGGTTCGTCGTCTGATCGAGCACACCGAGCACGAGGTGCTGGTGCTGGACAAGCTGACCTATGCGGGGCTGCTCAGTTCGCTCGAACCCGCCGCGAAATCCAATCGCTACGGCTTTGTCCAGGCCGATATCTGCGACGCCGAGGCCGTGCGGGCGGCCATCACGGACTTCCGCCCCCAGGTGATCGCTCACCTGGCCGCCGAGAGCCATGTCGACCGCTCGATCGACGGCCCCGGTGAGTTCGTCCAGACCAATGTGGTCGGCACCTTCGTCATGCTGCAGCAGGCGCTGGGCTACTGGCGCGGACTGGAGGGCGAGGACAAGGCCTCCTTCCGCTTCCACCACATCTCGACCGACGAGGTGTTCGGTTCGCTGGGCGAGACGGGCCTGTTCACCGAGACCACGCCTTACGATCCCCGCAGCCCCTATTCGGCGTCAAAGGCGGCGTCGGATCACCTGGTGAGCGCCTGGGGCCACACCTATGGCCTGCCGGTCCTGATGACCAACTGCTCGAACAATTACGGACCCTATCACTTCCCCGAGAAGCTGATCCCGCTGATCATCATCCGGGCCCTGAACGGCGAGCCCCTGCCGGTCTATGGCGAT
>JADCBH010000037.1 GCA_020253595.1 Brevundimonas sp. | reverse complement strand
TTACTCACGCGATTGTCTCCGCTTCAGTCTTGCAGGCCCGCGCCCAGCGCGCGGTTTGCCGTCAGCGCATTGAAGCGCAGCCTGCCGATGAAGCCAACGACCGGCGCGTGAATGTTGTCAGCCAAAGCTTCTGGTCCGCTACGTCGCGGAGGATCAGAGGTCGCTGGCACCGACGGCCGTGCGCATCTTGAGCAGCGCTCGTGCGATCACCTGTCGCTGAGCCGCGTCTGCGCCAGCTTCTGAACTCAGGGCCAGCAGGGCGTCCACATGCACGCGCAAAGCCTCCGTGTGCCAGACGCCCCGTTTGGACAGGGCGTCAATCATCTCCCAGACTCCTTCAGCGGCATTGGCCAGTTCAGGCCGTTGGGCAATGCGCGCGCTCTCGATGATCTTGAGGGCCAACCACCCGATTTCGAAGCTGTTGGCAAAGATCTCGGTTTCGTCCTGCCGGCAGAGAAAGATCAGAGCCTGAACATCGCCTTCGATGCTTTCACCAAGGATGGGCGCGAGCCGCTCCACCTCCCGCTCGGCATTCTGGACGTGCTCGGCAAAGGCCTTGCGGTTCAGCGCCGCAAGAATCTTCGACAGCCGATTGCGCGGAATGAATTCGACGGATTGGGGCCGGGCGGTCATGCGAAGAGTCCGTCGATTTCGTCCTGTGACAGGGCACGCTCCGGCTTGGCGGTCAGTTCGATCTCGGCGTTTCGGCGCTCGGCCATGCCTTCGGCCAGGGGAACGCGATGGAACCGGCGGTCGGGGCCTGTGTAGCTGGGGCCCGATACGAACATGCGGTTGCTTTGGGCGATCCAGAGTAGCCGCTCGAGCAAGATTGTCGGCGAGACAGGCTTGGCGATCGTGAAGTTCGCGCCTGTGTCGCGCGCCCGCTCCACCTTCGACTGCGGCGCAGAGGCGCTCATCATCAGTATGGGGACTGTGAAGTTGCCGCCGTTTGGATCGGAGCGGATGTGGCGAACGAGGTCGAAACCGTCCTGGTCGGGCATCTCGCAGTCGACGATCACGATGTCGAAGACCTTTCGCGCCAGCTCCTCGCGGGCCTCCACCACCGAGTTGCACTTGGTGGTCCTGTTTATGCCGAAGCCCATGAGGATGGCCGTGACCACCTCAAGCGATTGGCTGTTGTCGTCGACGATCAGGGTCTCGACGCCCTGTAGCCCAAGGCGGGTTGAGGGAAGCGTCATGGGGCGGCTCGCTCGATCATGTCAGCGCGCTTCGAACAGGGCGTCGGCTGCGCCCTGACTGAGACCGGCGGTGTCCGCAGGTCCGTTTAGAAGATGGGCGTCCGGTCGCGTGTCGGCCGGTGCATCGGAAATCAGGGCGGCGAGCCGTGTGAGGCGTTGACCCGCCAGATCCTGGAAGCTGCACAGCGACAGCATGTCGGAGAAGACGCCCGATGCGGTGTGGATGTCTGCGGACGGGTCTGCTGCGAGAGACAGTCCGATCTCGATCTTGGCCATGAGGGCATCGCTCGCCTGGTCCAGCGCAGACCGGAGGGCTTCGATCTCGGCGACAGCGGACGCAGTGTTCATGGTCAGAACTCGCCCAGGACCGAAGTGAGCTTCTGTTTCAGGACGGCCTGGGTGAAGGGCTTGATGACGTAGTTGTTGGCTCCTGCCTGGCGTGCGGCGACCACATTTTCCGTCTTGGCTTCGGCGGTGACCATGACGAAGGGCACGCTCTTCGTCCGCTCGTCGGCGCGCACTTCCCTGAGCAGTTCAAGGCCCGTGATCGGCTGCATGTTCCAGTCTGACAGGACCAGGCCGTAGGTCTTGTTCCGGATCATGTTGAGCGCCGTCTGGCCGTCGAGCGCTTCGTCCACATTGTGGAAGCCGAGTTGGTTGAGCAGGCCGCGCACGATGCGGATCATCGATTTGTAATCGTCCACCACCAGCACGTTCATGGTCTTGTCGACAGCCACGCCAGTCCTCCAGCAAAGTCCGCCTGCGGATCTGTGAATGCGAGCAATGGTTGTGATGAGATGGCTAAGGATGGGTTAAGCTCGCAAAGAGGGCCGCAACTGCGACATTCTGTACCGCTAGCAACACGTCAAACGCGAAACCTGTTCAGGTTGGATTAACCAGACATGGCAACCCTAGGGTATCGGCCCGATGCACGGATGACCCGTTGAGCCGGTCAGGGAGCGGCCAGCGTGGACGATGTCATCCAGGAGTTCGTGGCGGAGGCGCGCGAGGGGATTGAGGCGCTCGACTGCAAGCTCGTCACGTTCGAGCAGCATCCCGATGACCCGGAACTGCTGGGCGACATCTTCCGGCTCATCCATACCATCAAGGGGACCAGTGGCTTCCTGGGTCTCGGCCGTCTCCAGGCCGTTGCGCACGCCGGGGAGAATGTCCTGGGTGCGTTCCGGGACGGCACGCTCGAAGTCAGCGCGGACGCCGTATCGGCGGTCCTTCAGGCGGTTGATGTCGTTCGTCTGGTGATCGACGGGATCGCTTCGGATGGGGTTGAACCTCCCGGCGACGACAGGCGTCTGATCGACCGGCTCGACCGGATCTTTGAAGGGGAGCCCCAACCACAGCTGGCCGTTGCCGGGCCTGCTTCGACAGGCTCGCTGCTGGAGCGCCTCGGCGGAGAGGCGACGCTGGATGCGGCCTGCGAGTCCGTCATCGGCACACTGGTCGACGACGACGAGATTGGACTGCACCTGACCGGGATCGACCTCGACACCCTGCAGGTGTGGTTGCGGGAAGGTCTGGTCGCCCAGGCTCGAGGAACGAACCAGGGGGGCTTTGCGGCCGCGCTCGCCCAGACCCTTCCGCGCCTGACGGCAACCCAGGGCGACCGCTTCACTTCAGCCATTCGTCGCGCCCTTTTTGTGCTTGAAGCCGATCCTGCTGCGGTCGCGTCTATCCTGCTCGAGCCGGGCGAGGATCGCGACCCGGCGGCGACACCCGAACCTGCCGCCTCCTTGACCGAAGCCCTGAGGCCTTCTGTCGAGCCTGATCCCGGCCCGATGCGGTCTACTCCTGAGACGGAGACAGCGAACCAGACGATCCGCGTCAGCGTGGAGGTGCTGGAAAACCTGATGACCATGGTCTCGGAGATGGTGCTGATCCGAAACCAGCTGATCCAGACCTTGAGAAGCGTGCCCGACAGCCCGTTCGCGGGACCGCTTCATCGCTTGAACCAGGTCACGTCCGAACTTCAGGAAGGCGTGATGACGACCCGGATGCAGCCCATTTCCGGGGCCTGGGCCAAGCTGCCACGGCTGGTGCGCGACCTGGCGTCGGAGCTGGGCAAGCAGATCGAGCTGTCGACATCGGGCGCAGACACCGAACTCGATCGTCAGGTGCTGGAGTTGATCAAGGATCCACTGACGCACATGATCCGCAACGCGGCCGACCATGGGCTGGAGACACCGGCTGAACGACTGGCGGTCGGAAAGCCTGCGACGGGTCGGATCACCCTGTCGGCCCGACACGAGGGCGGTGCCATCGTCGTTGAAATGGCTGACGACGGGCGCGGTCTGAACGCTGACCGCATCCGCGCCAAGGCGATGGCGAACGGTCTGGTCTCTGCCGCCCAGGCCGCGGCCATGTCGGATGTCGAGGCGCGCCAGCTGATTTTCCTGCCGGGATTCTCGACAGCCGAGCAGATCACCTCGGTCTCTGGACGCGGCGTCGGCATGGACGTGGTCCGCACCAACATCGAGAAGATCGGCGGGGTCATCGAGCTGTCGTCCGCGCCCGGCGTCGGCACACGGTTTGTGATCCGCATCCCCCTGACGCTGTCGATCATCTCGGCCCTCATCGTCGAGAGCTGTGGCGAACGCTTCGCCATGCCCCAGGCTTCGATCATCGAACTGGCCAGCGCGATCGGTTCGGAAGGTCGCCGCATCGAGCAGATCAACGGTGCGTCCGTGCTGCGCCTTCGCGACCGACTGCTTCCGCTGGTGTCGCTGCAGTCGATGCTGGGTCTGACCGGGCCAGACACGCCTCGCGTGGACGCCTGCATCGTGGTCGCCAAGGTGGGTGTCTTCACCTTTGGCATCATCGTTGATCGGGTGTTCGACACCGAGGAGATCGTGGTCAAGCCTGTGGCGTCGGTCCTGCGCCATCTGAAGCTCTATTCCGGCGCGACCATCCTCGGCGACGGATCGGTGATCATGATCCTGGACTTCAAGGGCATGTCCATGGAGGCCGGGGCGTCAGACCTGGTCGGCGGTCCCGAGACCGGGGAGGGAGATCTGGCCGGACCCGGGCAGGCGACCCAGCCCTTGCTGGGTGCTGTCAGTCCAACGCGAACTTGTCTCCACTACGCGCGGGTAGGGCAGGGGACAGGAGCCCTACGCGGCGAGCGTCTGCCACGCAGCCAAGGCGGCTGATCGTTGGGCCTTGTATGTCTCTCTGCTGATGAGGTGGCGGTCCTGACCGAAGTGGTTGTGGAAGGCGGCGTGCACTGAGCTGAACTTCTGCAGGGTCTTCATCTGCCGGAAGCGGAGCATCGCGCGCTCTCGTCGTCGGAAGGGCAGGTGTGAGTTCTCGACCCTGTTGTTGGCCCAGCGGCCGACCTCCTGTTTGGCGGTGTTGCCGAGGTCCTTCATGGCGGCCTTGTAGGAGCGCAGACCGTCGGTCGTGATCGCCCTGGCGCGGCCATGGCGCTTCATCAGCTTCTTCATGAAGGTGAGGGCGGCGGCCTTGTCCCTGGTCTTGCTGGCAAAGGATTCCAGCACTTCGCCCTCCTGGTCCACGGCCCGCCAGAGGTAGTGCATCTCGCCGTTGATCTTCACGTAGACCTCGTCGAGGTGCCACCGCCAGTGGGTGAACGATCGCATCCTCTGGACCCGCTTACGGCGGATCTCCGCTGCGAACACTGGACCGAACCGGTTCCACCACAGCCGGACCGTCTCGTAGCAGATGTCGATGCCCCGCTCGGCCAGCAGGTCCTCCACGTTCCGAAGCGAAAGCGGGTACTTCACGTACATCATGACGACCGTCCGGATCACCTCCGGTGAGCTGTCGAAGTAGCGGAACGGGTTGGTCGATTT
>JADCBH010000369.1 GCA_020253595.1 Brevundimonas sp. | reverse complement strand
CCAAAGGCGCGGCGCAGGCTCAGAAGATCCAGCAGCGCCTGTGTCGGATGCTCATGGCGTCCGTCCCCGGCATTGACGACCGCGCACCCGACCTTCTGGCTCAGCAGGGCTGCCGCGCCGGACGCCCCGTGCCTTACCACCAGAATATCGGGCCGCATGGCGTTCAGGGTGACCGCGGTATCGATCAGGGTCTCACCCTTCTTCACCGAGCTCGCGCCCACCGGCATTGTAACGACGTCTGCGCCCAGACGCTTGGCCGCGATCTCGAACGAGGAGCTGGTCCGGGTCGAGTTTTCGAAGAACAGGTTCAGCACTGTCCGGCCGCGCAACAGATCGAGCGCCTTGGTAGATGACCGGTTCAGATCGACGAAGGCGTCAGCCAGATCGAGCAGCGCCGAGACGAACGGCGGGTTCAGATCGGCCGCCGCCAGGAAATGGGATTTCGGAAACGGGACCAGCCGGTCAGCGATCAGGTCGGCGGCGACAGCGGCGTTGGTCATCAAAGCCGCGCTATAGACGCTCCTCACACCAGATGGAACAGGGCGAGCACTATCGGGATGCCCGCCGCGCTACCGACCGTCGTCAGGGCCACGATCCCGGCCATGAGGGGCGCGTCCCCGCCCATCTGCCGCGCCAGGATGTAAGAGGCCGCCGCCCCGGGCGCGGCCCCGCATAGCAGCGCGATGCCTTGCGCGGTCTCCGATCCACCATACAGCCGACACAGTCCCCACATCAGGAACGGCGTGATCACCAGCTTGACGATCGACACCGCCGTGATTGTCGCTTTGCGCCGCGCCACCTCGGCGAAGCTGAGCCCAGCCCCCGCCACGATCAGCCCCAGAGGCAGGGCGGCCCCGCCCAGCAACTCGAGCGTCTCGGATATCCCGCTCAGCCTCGGCACGCCCGTCAGGTTCAACGCCAGCCCGATCAGACAGGCGATCAGGATGGGATTGGACAGGATCGCCTTCGCCAGCGACACGGCCGACAGCTCCCGCTGATCCGCGCCCCACCGCACCAGCACGATCACGCACAGCACATTGGTCACCGGGATCATCGCGCCGATCACGACCGCCGCCAACGCCAATCCGTCCGGTCCATAGACCGCCTGGATCACGGGCAGAAAGACGAAGCTGTTCCATCGGATCACGCCCTGAAACACCGAGGTATAGGCCGGTCCGTCGATCTTCATCAGCGGCCTGGCGAGCAGCGTCACCGCCGAAATGATCAGCACCGCGCTGACCGCGGCCGCTCCGGCAGCCGTCGCTCCGCCGCCCGAGATGTCTGCGTGCCAGATCGCCGGGATCAGGAAGCCCGGATAGAGCAGATGAATCGACAGCTTCTCGATCGGCCGCCATGCCGCGTCGGGCAGGAAGTCGGACTTCCTCAGTCCATAGCCGATGGCGATCAGCACAAAGACCGGCACCACGCCGGCGAGCAGCGCCGTCATGACGCGGGACGCAACCGATCCAGCGCGCCCTGAAGAATCCAGGCCGCCGCCGTTCGATCCACAACACCGGCCCGGCGCTTGCGGCTCAGATCCAGCTCGTCGATCAGGAACCGCTCCACAGCGCTCGTTGACAATCTCTCGTCCCAGAAGGCCACGTTGACGGGCCGCAGCCGTTCCAGATTTCTTGCGAACGCCCGGCAGGACTGGGCCCGGGGCCCCTCCGTGCCGTCCATGTTCATCGGCAGGCCGATGACCAACGCCGACACCTTGCGCCCGTCCATCAGCCGGAACAGCGCCTCGGCGTCCTGGGTGAACTTCGTCTTGCGGATCAGCTCCAGAGGGCTGGCGATCATCCGGCCGGTGTCTGAAACTGCGACGCCGATGGTCTGCTCACCCAGGTCCAGACCCATCCACGGCGTGTCCGGAGGACAGGCGGCGGGCAGGTCTGTCAGATCACGTATGGGCACGCGCCCCCGCTAGGCGTTGCCTTCCGGACTGTCAAAGCACAGGGTGCCAGCGTCACCATTTGGGGGAGATTCCATGTCGCGTCCTGTTGCACCTGTTGTCGGCTTGTTCGCCCTGGCCCTGAGCGTCTGCGCCTGTCAGGCCGCGTCCGAGGGCGCTGCCAACTCGACCAGCGGCGAGACGAGCGCGGCAACAGCGCCTCAGAATGCGCCCCTCACCGCGTCTGGAGCCGCGGAGCCTGTGCCGCTTGCGGTCGATTCCGACGGTAGCCTGATATCGGCTGCCAGCGTCGTTCGCATCGACTGGGTCGCTGAAAGCGGGGCCAAGCTGTTCGGGACCGCAGGCGGCGATCCCGCAGCCAACGGCCTCTACACCTACATCGCGTTCTTCACCGAGCCCGGGGGTGAGTGGGTGATCTACGAGCTGGGCAACATCATCGACTACACAGTGCTGTCGTCTTCGGTCGGTCGGGTCGATCTCGACATCCATGAGAGCACCCTGAACGAAGCGACGGGAGAGCTCGGCAGCCGCCACCGCAAGGTCATTGTCTCCTGGACCCCCGGTGTCGATGGTGGCCCCCCGACGGGAGTAGCGGTCACTCCGGCCGAGTAGTCCGCTCCCGGTTCTTGTGCGGCGCAGTGTGGGCGGCTAATCCCGCCCGCTTGAACCTGCTTGACTGGAGGGCCCCGTGGCCATCGACGCCGAGACGGTGAGGAAGGTCGCTCACCTCGCCCGCATCAAGACCCCGGAAGACCGGCTGGAACCCCTGGCCGGAGAGCTGAACGGCATCCTGGCCTGGATCGAACAGCTTCAGCAGGTCGATGTGACTGGCGTGGAGCCCATGACCTCCAACGTCGCGCAGCCCCTGCGCCTGCGTGAGGACGTCGTCACCGACGGGGCCAAGGTCGACGCCATCCTGTCCAATTCGCCCAAGTCCGCCGACGGATTCTACGTGGTGCCCAAGGTGGTCGAGTAAATGTCCGATCTGACCCAACTCACCCTCAAGGGCGCCCTGGACGGCCTGAAGTCGAAGGCCTTTTCCTAGGAAGAGCTCACCCGCGCCTTCGTCACCAACATCGAGGCCGCCAATCCGACCCTGAACGCCTACGTCGAGATCACCGCCGACAAGGCGATCGACATGGCCCGAGCATCCGACGCCCGGATCGCATCGGGTCAGGCCGGGGCGCTGGAAGGCGCGCCGCTCGGCATCAAGGACCTGTTCTGCACCGACGGCGTCCAGACGACGGCCGGCTCCAACATGCTGCGTGGCTTCGTCCCGCCCTATGAATCGACCGTCACCGCCAACCTGTGGCGCGACGGCGCGGTCATGCTGGGCAAGCCGAACATGGACGAGTTCGCCATGGGCTCGTCCAACGAGACCTCCGCCTTCGGCCCTGTCAAGAATCCCTGGAAATCAAAAAGCTCCAACGCCAACCTGACACCGGGTGGAAGCTCCGGTGGCTCGGCCTCTGCCGTTGCAGCCGACCTGTGCCTTGCCGCCACGGCGTCCGACACCGGCGGCTCGATCCGCCAGCCTGCGGCCTTCACCGGCACCGTCGGCATCAAGCCCACCTACGGCCGCGCCAGCCGCTACGGCATGGTCGCCTTCGCCAGTTCGCTCGACCAGGCCGGGCCGATCACCAAGACGGTCGAGGACGCCGCCATCCTGCTGCGTTCCATGTGCAGTTTCGATGTGAAGGACTCGACCAGTCTCGACATTCCGACGCCTGACTGGACCCAGTCGGTTGGTCAGTCGGTCAAGGGCCTGCGCATCGGTGTGCCGCGCGAGTACGTCGTCGACGGCATGCCCGCCGAGATCCAGGCCCTGTGGGATCAGGGCGTCGCCTGGCTCAGGGACGCAGGCTGCGAGATCGTCGACATCTCCCTGCCCCACACCAAATACGCCCTGCCGACCTACTACATCGTGGCGCCGGCGGAGGCCTCGTCGAACCTGGCCCGCTACGACGGCATGCGCT
>JADCBH010000368.1 GCA_020253595.1 Brevundimonas sp. | reverse complement strand
GGCGGTCCGGTGGTCCGCCCGGGTCAGTCCTCGATCGTCACCACGACCTTGCCCATGACCGAGCGGTCCGACAGGGCCTGGATCGCTTCGTGCGCGCGTTCCAGCGGGAAGGTGCGGCTCACGCGCGGCCTGATCTTCTTTTCGGACCACAGCCGCATCAGGTCGGCCATATTGGCCTTGTGCCCCTCGGGATCGCGCGCCACCGCCGCGCCCCAGAACACGCCCACGACCGACACCGACTTCAGCAGGGTCAGGTTCAGCGGGAACGACGGGATCCCGGCCGGGAAGCCGATCACCAGATACCGCCCGTTCCAGTCCATGGCCCTCAGCGCCGGCTCGGCATAGTCGCCGCCCACGCCGTCGAACACCACGTCGGGCCCATCGCGGCCCGACGCCAGCTTCAGCTCGCCCGACAGTTCCTTCTGCGCCGCCTTGTCCATGGCTCCGGACGGATAGATCAGGCCGTTGTCGGCCCCGAGCTCCAGCGCGAACTGCACCTTGTCGGCGGTCGAGGCGGCGGCGATCACATGGGCGCCCATCGCCTTGCCCAGCTCCACGGCTGCGGCCCCCACGCCGCCCGCCGCGCCCAGCACCAGCAGCGCCTCGCCCGCCTTCAGGTTCGCCCGGTCCTTCAGCGCATAGTAGGCCGTGCCATAGGTCAGGACGAGCGCAGCGGCCTCGTCGAACGGCATGGCGTCGGGCATCTTGATGACGCTGTCGGCGCGCACGGCGATGCGTTCGACCAGCCCGCCCCAGCCCGGCACGGCGATCACGCGGTCGCCCTTGAACAGGCCCTTCACGCCCTCGCCGACCGCCTCGATCACGCCCGCGACCTCGCCGCCCGGCGCGAACGGTCGCTCAGGGCGGAACTGGTATCTGTCCTCGATGATCAGGGTGTCGGGGAAGTTGATGCCCACCGCCTTGACCTCGATCACCACCTCGCCGGCCTTGGGCGTCGGATCGAGGATGTCGTCCACGACCAGGGACGAGGGACCGCCAACGGTCTTGGACAGAACTGCGCGCATGAATGAACCTTCCGGGCGCCGCCCCCATTCCCCATTGAACGTGGCGCGCGCGTCGGCGGGACGCTAATCAGGCCCCGGCCCGCAGGTAAAGAGGCCGAATGTTTCAGGAGAGACGTCCATGCCCGCTCCCGCCCTCATCCTGCATGGCGGCGCCGGCGCGCGCCGCTCGCGCGACTATTCCGCCGAGGTCGTCCACATGCGTCAGGTGGTTCAGGCCATGGCCGCCCGCCTGAACGACGGCCTGCCCGCGCTGGACGCCGTGGTCGAGGCGGTGGTCATGCTGGAGGAGAGCGGCCTCTACGTCGCCGGTCGCGGCTCATCACCCAATCTGGCCGGGGAGTATGAGCTGGACGCCAGCCTCATGGACGGCCCCACCCGCAAGGCCGGCGCCGTCGCCGCCCTGCAGGGCTTCGCCAGCCCCATCCGCGCCGCCCGCGCCGTCATGGACCACACCCCCCACGTCCTGCTCGCGGGTTCCGGCGCCGCCCGCTTCGCCGCCGAACAGGGGCTGGACCCCATCGACGACCCTGAGGCCTGGTTCACCCGCGCCGGTCAGGGCGAGGACAACCACCCCCCCGGCCACGCGCCGACGCTCGCCCACGGCACCGTCGGCTGCTGCGTTCTGGACGATCAGGGTCGCCTCGCCGCCGCCACCTCGACCGGCGGCGTCTTCGGCAAGCTGCCGGGCCGGGTCGGCGACACCCCCATCCCGGCCGCCGGCGTCTGGGCCGACGCCGACGTCGCGGTCTCCTCCACCGGTCAGGGCGAGTACTTCCTCCGCACCGCCGCCGCCGCCCAGGTCAGCTGGCGCGTCCGCTCAGGCAGCCCCGTCGACCTCGCCGCCCGGGCCGTCATCGACGAGATCGGCACGCTGGGCGGCGACGGCGGCCTGATCGCTCTGGACCGCCACGGCCGCCACGCCGACCCCTTCAACAGCCAGGGCATGAAGCGCGCCTGGCTATCCCCGGACGGCGCGGTTGGGGTTGATGTGTTCGGCCGCTAGGGCCCAGTCCCCCGCGATCACCGCCTCTTCCATCGCCTGATACCGGGGCAGGCACGACAGCAGAAAATCCACCGCCGCCTGATCCTGTGGCGAGGGGCGATACAGGTCCTCCGTCATTGCCGGCTGGGCCGCCAGCCGCGCATAGGCCTCCGCCAGCCCGGCCAGAGCCTTGGCCTCGGCCCACAGCCGCCCCTTCATCGCCCGCCCGCTGGCCAGCGTCGCCGCCTGCGCCAGCGCAGCGGGATCGGTCGCGTCCGGGTCGTCTTCGGGCGGCGCCGCGAACAGGGTGGTCAGAGTGGGCTCGATCGTCTCCGGCCGGGGTCCCCGCTTGGCCTCCTTCGCGCTCGCGGCCAGGCTGACGGCCTTGGCGTGCGCCCGCGCGCGCATGTCGCCGCAGTCGCGCTTGGTCATCTTGGCCGCGCCGACGTGTCGATAGACCGAGTTCGGCGCCACCTTCCACTTGGCCCCCAGCTGCTTTGCCGTGGCGCCGTTGGCGTACTCCTCGATGATGATCGCCCAGGTCTCGTCGCTGAGCCGGAAATAGGTCGCGGGGGCTTCGGGGGGTGCTTTGGCCATGCCCCATGATGGCACAGTCCTGAACCCACCCGCGTTCAGCGCGCCTCATTAAGCCGGGGCATTGATTCGACAGGCGAAATCGGCGCGAGTTTGGATAACTGGCGAAAACAGCGAACGCTTCGCCTGGTCAAAGGAGGCGACCGCTGCCAACCTACGCGAGGGAGGCGACGTGGCGGGTTCAGCGAAAACGGGCACCGACTGGACGGCGGACGAGCTCGACCTGATCGTCGCCGACTACTTCACCATGCTGGCGCTCGACGCGGCCGGTCAGCCGTTCGTGAAGGCCCATCGCGCCCGCGCCCTGATGGAGCGCACAGGCCGCAGCCACCGCTCGGTCGAGTTCAAGCACATGAACATCTCGGCCGTCGCCGCCGAGCTCGGCCTGCCCCACGTCCGCGGCTACCGCCCGATGACGAACTACCAAGGCGCCATCTTCGACGCCATCGACCGCCACCTCGCCACCCACCCCGAGGTGTTCGCCGCCGACAGTCTCCTCCCTGTCGCGGAGCGATGGGGAGGGGGACCGCGAAGCGGTGGAGGGGTTCTGTCCGCGCATCCGATGCCCGGCGTCGCCGAAGCCTCCAGCGCCTTCGACAGCGAGAACCCCTCTCTCCTCCCCCTCACCGAAGCCCCGCCCCCCGGCCTGCCCAAGGCCCCACGCCCCGAGGGCCTCACCCGCCTCGTCCGCAAGTACGACCCCGCCGCCCGCGACCACGCCAACCGCACGCTAGGCCTGCTGGGCGAGGAACGCGTCTTCCACCACGAGCGCGCCCGCCTGATCGCGGCCGACCGCCCCGACCTCGCCCGCCGCATCGAATGGACCAGCCAGGAACGCGGCGACGGCGCGGGCTATGATATTCGCAGCTTCGACCCCACCGGCACCGAGCACCTGATCGAGGTCAAGGCCACCCGAGGCGGCCCCACCACCCCCTTCTGGCTGACTCGCACCGAGCGCGAGGTCTCTCTCGAACACCCCGCCTCGTGGCGTCTCTACCGCCTCCACGACCTCTCGACCGCGCCGGGGCTGTTCGTCCTGCCGCCGCCGCTGGAGGCGTCGGTCAGGCTGGAGGCCGAAGGCTGGAAAGCGACCTTCTGACCGGCCACGGCTCGAACCGGATCAGATCGTACTTCTCCGCAAACCACGCCACGAAAGCCTCAGGGCTCTCCCCACCGGCCCAAGCGCGCGATAGCTGATCGTCGTCGATCCCCGCGTCCGCCACCGACAGACTCCAATCCCGCCGCAACAGCCGGTCCACGTCTCTGACCCAGCCCGCACGCCCCATCAGATGCCCTCGCCCGTCGGTCCCTTGACCGCCTTGGCCCGCGCCCGCTCCAGCTGCTTGATGCTTGCCTCCGGCGTCGGCAGGTGCTCGGGCATCACCCCGCCCAGTTCCGCGATCGTCTCTCGCACTTTGCGACCCACGGCTTGGTGAATGTCATTGGCGCGTGCCTTGGTCCGCGCCCCGTCGCGCTTCAGCTTGTCTTCGGCCTGAGTGGCGCGGAACAGGTTCGCTGCCAGCTCGGTCGACCCCATGTGATCCAGAATCTTCTGGCTCTTCTTCAGCCCCTTCAGCCCGTGGATGTCGCGCATGGTCTTGCCGCCGTACAGGCCGCGATAGCCGTGATCCTGAAACACCGCATAGTCGAGGCCGGTCTCGACCCCCGCCTGCCGTGCAGCCGAGGCGAGTGCCGTATTGTGCTGCGCCATCTCGCGCCGGAGCATCAGCCGCCGCTCATCCTCCGACAGCGCGCCAAAGGCCGGGTCGTCCGCGATTTCCTGACGGCGCGTCTGAACCGCGAAATAGGTCTGGCCCGCCGCGATCACTGGCTTGGACGGATCACCGTTCTGGACGATCAGATAGCAGGCATAGCGAGACAGCCGGACATCGGCGACCTCCCGCTGCGCCCCGGACCCCAGGTCGACCATTCTGGTGACGTCACCGAAATGGTCCGCCGGATCGAGCCCCGCCGCCGCCGCCGACACCCGCGCCTTCTCGATCACGCCGAGGAAATTGCGATAATCCTGATAGCCCAGCACCGGTGCCAGCTGCCGCGCCAGCCAGTATTCCGCGCCCTCGTCCTCATGACGGATCGACTCGAACGAGTCGCGATGGGGAGGGGCGATATCGGTCATGTGGCGATCATGGCCGAGCAAGAACATATTGGCAACACGCAGTTCGCTTGGTCAAGGTGAGGGCTACCCGAGGGGGCCCACCACCCTCTTGTGGCTGACCCGCACCGAGCGCGAGGTCTCCCTCGAACACCCCTGTCGTCTGGTGCCTCTACCGCCTCCACGACCTCTCGGCCGCGCCGGGGCTGTTCACGTTGCCGCCGCCGTTGGAGGCGTCGGTCACACTGGAGGCGGAGACTTGGCGGGCGGGGTTTTGACTAATGCAACGCAGCTTGGCCAGTAGCCGCTTCTTCGAGAGAGTCGAGGAGAAACCGACGATCCACAGTGCTTTCATAGTTAAGAACGTAATCTGCATCCTCTGAGAGGACGTTCAAATGACGGTCCACTGTAGAAATTACATCTTTGTCCGCAGCGTACAGAACGTATCTCTTGGGCAGCTTGAACTCCTCTAACGACTTAACAAAGGAGAACGAAACAGCGCAAGCCTCTCTAAATTTCTCCGCTGACGGAGCATTCTTTGACCTAAAGTCGATAGTTTTGACCAGATTCATAGCCCCGTTCTTGAGCGCAAAATCTGCATACAGGTCAAGTTGCGCAGATATGGGGAATCTCGGTACAACTAAATGTCGATCTATATCAGCCAAGCTTCCCCCCAAGATTCCTCTTGATTTGAGCTTCTTTCTAAAATCCGAAGAAATGCGACTGTCGGAAACATGATGGACTATTTTCCGCTTAGGCCGAACCAGTCGATCCATCAACTCAGCAACCCGACGCTCATAGGTTTCATTGTCGTGAGCCACGAACTCGCCAACGTCTTCAGCTTTTATAAGACCTACTTCGCTCAACATGTCGATTTTCTGATCAACTGTCTTAACATCAGAAACGAACTTGGGAATTTTGGAGTCGAGTTCAAATATTGAAGATAAGTCGACAGTGCCGTCGATGCTCTGAAGCTTAGACAGGTTAGGCAAAATTCGGACGTCGACCGGCCCATCAGCGAAAACGGCGATGCCGATATTCACCGTTTCACCCCGACGGAAATCGGGCGTAACGCGGATTACCGCGAACTTATAAGAGCGAGCCATCTTTTACTCCTGCCCTCACCTGTTCTGCTCTGTCGACACGACCTTGCGTTCCCCACCAGTCGCAAAAATCGTCTCCCAAGCTGCCGGGCAGCCAGGATGACGGGATTTGATTAACCAACTGAACTACCGAAGAGGCAGGAAGGTCCAAAAGCCGCCCTGCGCAATCGCTGGCTTGGATTGGGTCAAAGCCCCATCGATGCCGCAAGTTTCGCCCCCTCGCTACAGTCTTGCATGTTGATGGCATAGGCAAGGCCGCGAGCGGCCACTCACACAGCAGCGCGTGGCTAAAATCCATCGCAAGCACTCGCTGCATCCCGTTCTGGGTGCGCACCAGATAGTTGTTCAGATGGCGATCCACATTTCCAAGGAACAGATCGAAAGCACAAATTCTGGAGATTTGGCCTAGCGCCATCGCGCTTGGCGGATCATCCAGCATCATAGCTGGACCCGATGGCTGGGCATCGCCGTAAATCTGCGACCCGAACACCAGTTCTCCGTCTAGGTCTTCGAGGATCCGGCCGGTAGGCGTCGCAACACCAACCGCTCCAGCGATCAATGTACAGAGCATCTCGGACGCCCTCACCGGTCCACCTATGTCAAATTTTTTGACCACATAGTCCATTCCGTCATCCGCAAGGGCTCCGAAGGGACTGGCGGCTGTCGGGCCGCCTGGTAGAGGCCACTTGGTTGTTATGCGTGAGTGAAACAGCAATGCGCGGGCAGCCTGCGTGGGCGATTCTCTGACGCTACCATGCCGCTAAGCGAACGCCGAAATACACTCAATCCTCATCCATCTTCAGCGCGGCGATGAAGGCCTCCTGCGGGATCTCGACCTTGCCGAACTGGCGCATGCGCTTCTTGCCGGCCTTCTGCCTTTTTAAGCGCTTCTTCTTGCGCGTCGCGTCGCCGCCGTAGCCCTTCGACGTCACGTCCTTCCTCAGCGCACGCACGGTCTCGCCGGCGATGATCTTGCCGCCGATGGCGGTTGTCAGGACCGGAGTTCCACCAGACGCTCGCCGTCCTCAAGTCGTGTCAGGATGGTTGGCCAGTTGGCCTCGATCATGGCCAGCAAGGTGGCGTTCGAGCAGTTTCCGACCCGGATCCAGACCAGTCGCGCGCCGCCGGCGCGGGTCAGTCCCACGTAGTCTTCGTCACGGCTCAGGATGACGGCATCGTCCCGCGCCGCCTCGGCCCAGATGTCCGTGTCAGGCGCGGAACTCATGCCGAGCTCCCGCACATGGACCGCATCCAGACCCTGATCGCGAAACCAGCCGGCCAGCAGGGGCGGCAACTGCTGGTCGACAATGATCCTCACGCCGCGAGGATCACCGCGTGGTCGACCTCGCGCGCGGCGTAGGCCAGGCAGGCCGAGATGTCCTCGGCCTCCAGATCGGGATGGTGTTCGAGGATGGAGGCCGGGGTTTCCCCCGCCGCCAGCATGCCCAGTACGTCGCTGACACGCATCCGCAGGCCCCGGATGCAGGGGCGCCCGCCACAGGTATCGGGACGGATGGTGATGCGGGCCAGCAGATCGCTCATGTCGCCATCCTAGCGCGTTTCGATGCCGGACTGAACCGGGACAGCCAAACTCGACCCGCGCTCAAGCAGCGAGGCTCCGCGAGCCGAGCGGTAGCGCCTCTTCAAGGATGCGCTCAAGCAGCGAGGCTCCGCGAGCCGAGCGTTAGCGCCTCTTCAAGGCTGCGCTCAAGCAGCGAGGCTCCGCGAGCCGAGCGGTAGCGCCCAAACCTGCCCTCAATCCTCATCCATCTTCAGCGCGGCGATGAAGGCCTCCTGCGGGATCTCCACCTTGCCGAACTGGCGCATGCGCTTCTTGCCGGCCTTCTGCTT
>JADCBH010000367.1 GCA_020253595.1 Brevundimonas sp. | reverse complement strand
GAGCGATCCGGATCGGCGGGGCGTCTACGTAAACCGGCGGACCCGAGATGTGGACGGTTGGGCCGGCGACGTGCACCGGACGACCGATGACCCGATAGCCGGGCGAATGCACATGGATGGCCGGGCCGGCCGGCACGGTGATCGGCGGCGGCCAGCCGCCGGGAGGCGTGTAACCGCCGCCGCCCGTCCAGGGGCCATAGAAGTCGACGACGCGGGTGCACGCGCAGTCGTCATGCGACCCATGCGGTGCTTCATGGCAGCCATGCCCGTCCGTCGCCGCAGCGCCGGAGATCAGCATGGAGGCCACGATCGAAGTGATCGGATCCATTGAGTCAGCTCCCCTCTCAAGTCCTTGCGAGACTTCACTTTTCCCCTGACAGGCGAACCCTGCGAGAGGTCGGCGACCCGCGTGATCACGGTTATCTTAACCATTTGGACTGTCTACCTCCCTCGGCTCCGCTTGCCTTGGGGTGTGGCGGTGACTACACGGCTTCGCGTCATCGGGGAGTAGTCGCCCGCGCTTCCAGCGGGGCCCGCGTCAACAGACTTCCTCTCGCCCGGAGAGGATGGCGCGGACGGTTCGGATCAGGGGTTTCTTTTGGGAGACCTCGTCCCTCAAGCAGCGAGACGCAGCGCGTCGAGCGTTAGGGACACCAGGAACCTGGCAAGACCGCTGGCTTCGCAGGGTCGATTCCACGCGGGGTCCGGCTGCGAACGCCACTCGTCTGTCCGCCGAGGCCCCGCGATCGAGTGAGTTTTGGACGCCGTCCTGATTTCAATCAGCCTCGTCTCCCTGGCGGAGATCGGGGACAAGACCATGTTGCTGGCTATTGCCTTGGCCGCCACCTGGCGCCGCCCGATACCGATCGTGCTGGGCATTCTTGCCGCCACCCTCGTCAATCATGCCTTCGCCGCCATCGCCGGAGTCCTGGCCGCCCAGTATCTGGAAGGACCCTGGATGCGCTGGGTCGTCGGTGTCGCTTTTCTGGGCTTCGCGGTCTGGGCTCTGGTCCCCGACACGTTGGAGGTCGATCAGTCCGAACCGGCGGAGAAGAGCGCATGGGGCGTCTTCTGGACCACCGCGGCCGCCTTCTTCCTGGTCGAGATGGGCGACAAGACCCAGATCGCCACGGCGGGCCTGGCGATCCGGTTCGAGAACCTGCCCCTGGTGATCGCCGGTTCGACCATCGGCATGATGCTGGTCAACGGCCCGGCCGTTTGGTTGGGCGAGGCGACTGCCCGCAGGCTGCCGCTGAAGTACATCCGCGTGGCCGCCGCTGCAGCGTTCGCTGCGACCGGAGTGTGGGTGCTGATCGCCGGCTGATGCGCTGACCTAGAAGAAGCGCTCGCCAATGCGGATGGTATCGCCGGGTGCCACCTGGGTATTGGTGGTCAGGGGATAGGCCTGTTCACCCTCGCTGTCGGCGCGGCGGATGTAGACCCGGCGGGTGTCCGCCCGATAGGTGAAGCCGCCTGCCGTCGCCACGGCGTTCAGGACGGTCAGGTTGGCGGTGTAGGGGTACTCGCCGGGCGTATTGACCTCTCCCAGGATGTAGAATGGCCGATAGTTCAGGACCTCCGCGTTAACGCGCGGCTCGTTGATGTAGCCTTGGCGCAGGGCCTCGGCGATCGCCTCCTGGAGTTCAGCGATGGTCAACCCCTCGGCCTGGACCTCGCCGATCAAGGGCAGGGAGACCTTGCCGGAGTTGCCGACCGTGAACTCTCCCGTCAGGGCTTCTTCGCCGAAAACATTGACCCGCACCTTGTCTGCGGGGCCGAGGCGATACTCCGGGACGATCCGTACGGGCCCCGCAACGTCGCTTCCCGCAGCCGTTGATGCCACGGGCGCAATGGCAGGTGCCGCCGCGCAGCTCGCCAGCACAAGGCCAAACACCAGACCAACAACCCAGGTCAGACTGATACGCATCTCACCGATCCCTGCATTCCGTACCCGCCTTGTAGCCGCGTGGACCCCCTCAATCCAGTCCGAGAACGGGGTTTGCTCAGGAAGTAGGCTTTACGCTCCGTCTTCTGAACATCCACGCGCTCGCGCGCTCTGAAGTCGTCCCTGAATCTAACTGGACCTGGGTGAAGCCCGCCTTCGCGAGCGTGTCCATATAGAGCGGGGCTCCGAGACTGGCATGAAACAGCGGCTCGCCACTCCATGCCCCGATGCTGACGCTCGCTTCGGCCGGAATGGTCATCATCAGAACGGAGCTCGCGTAGGAATGAGCCAGGATCCGCTCAATGGCGCGGCTCTGGTCGCCTAGGGTCAGGTGAAACATGCTTGGCCAGATCAGCAGCCCCTCGAACGTCCGGCCCAGATCCACGCTTCGCATGTCGTCGACGACCCATTCGCCGTCCGGGAGGGTCTGTGCCGCATGATCGACAAGGCGCGGTGCCGCGTCGATGCCGGTGACCCGAAAGCCCCGGTCGAGAAGAGCGGCACCCCAGGGCCAGCCCGAACCGCAGCCGACATCAAGGACCGTCCCTCCCTTGGGCAGGGCGGCGGCGAAGCGTTCCAGAGCCTCGACCTCGTCGATGGACTTGCCAGAACCACCAAGGGCTGGACCGCGATCTGCGATCCAGCCCTCGGCCTTGTCGTCATAGAGGCCGATTGTGCGATCGGCCGGGTCGGTCATTCCGCCAGGAAGGCATCCAGCTGGGCGAAGAAGGCCTGGGGCTGGTCGATGAAGACGAAGTGGGCCGCATTGTCGATGCGCTTCAGCTGAACGCCCGGCAGGGTCGCATAGGACATGCTGTAGATGGCGTCAGAGATCTCCGGCGTCATGCCGGGGGCCTCGAAGGCGACGTAAACCACCTCGGTCGGCGCCGTGATGTTCGCCAGTTCGGGACGCAGGTCGGTGACGATCAGTTCGCGATAGGCATTGGAAGAGACCGTCCGGTCGCTGGTCGCCGTGTCGGCCAGGATCATCGGCTCCGCCGCTTCGTCACGCACCATTGCGGCGACGGTCTGGGCGGCCTGGGCGCGATAGGCCTCTTCGGGGCTGTTCAGCATCTGGGCGTGGATCATGTCGGCGATCGGCGTGACGGCTTCAGCGGTCGGATTGCTTCCGGGCTGGGCGAACATGGCCCCCATGAAGGGGATCATGTCGACGACCATCAGCTTGCCAACAGCATCCGGGTGTCGGGCCGCCAGCATCATGCCGATGGTGCCGCCCATCGAGTGACCGACCACGGCGGGCTTCTCCAGACCCTGTTCGGCGATGTAGCGCGCGATCTCTTCGGCCACCGGGGCGGCCACAGGACCCTCGGCATTGCCTTCGACCGGCGCGCCAGCAAAGCCCTGAATGTGGATGGAGTGCACCCGCCAGCCCGCGCCGAGATGGTCGATCGTGCCTTGCCAGACCTTGGGCGAGGAGCTGAGACCGGGGATCAGTATGATGTCACGGACGCCGGGCCCGGCCTCTCCGTCGACCCGCACATGCATACGGTTCGACTCGAAGTCGGCGTGGCGATGATGTGAATGGTCGGCGTCCTCGCGGGTCTGGGCCGCAACGGGGGCAGCGAGGCAGAGGACCAAGGCGGCGCAGAGGACGGTTCTGAACATGGCGAAATCTCCTGTGAGGCTGCGATATGCCCCACGGACTTTGGAATGTAAAGTACTTTTCGTGACTAGGGCGCAACCATCTGCATGCCCAGCCATTCGGCGATCAGGGCGGGTTTTTCAGAGCCTTCGATCTCCACGGTCAGCTCGTGCTTAAGGAGCCAGCGCCCGCCGCCCTTGTCGTCAGCGGACAGAAGCCTGAACCGCCCGCGCACCTTCGATCCCGCTGGAACCGGGGCCAGGAAGCGCAGTTTGTCGAAGCCGTAGTTCACGCCCATCACCACGCCCTCCAGCGGCGTGACTGCATCGTAGCTCATGGCTGAAGCGAGGCTGAGTGTCAGAAAACCGTGGGCGATCGTCCCGCCGAACGGGGTGGCTTTTGCCGCCTCCGGGTCGACATGGATGAACTGCTCGTCCTCGGTGATCTTGGCGAAGGCGTCGATACGGGCCTGATCGATTTCGATCCAGCGGCTGACACCGACCTCCTGGCCGATCAGGGAAGAGAGTTCGGATGGCTTGGTCATGCGGCTGCTCCGGTGAATCGGTCTTCGATGATTTCGGCGAACAGGCCAGGGTCCACATTGCCGCCTGACAGCACAACAGCGGTGGTCCGGTCCCGGGTCTCGACCTTGCCGGCCAGCACGGCCGCCAGTGCCGCGGCACCGCCTGGTTCGACCACCAGTTTCAGCGTGCGGAAGGCATAGCGGACGGCCTCGGCGGCCTCCTGGTCGCTGATGCCGAGCGCCCCCTTCAGGACCCGCTGATTGATCGGGAAGGTCAGCTCGCCGGGGATCGGAGTTTGCAGCGCGTCGCAGATCGAGGGTTCCGCCCTGGGGTGGCCGACGCGGTGACCGGCCGCCAGCGAGCGGGCCGTGTCGTCGAAGTTCTCGGGCTCAACGGCCCAGCTGAGGGTCTTGGGGCTCTTGGCCTCGAGCACCAGATTGATCCCGGCCATCAGCCCACCACCCGAGCAGCAACACACCAGCTGGTCGATCGCGACATCGGCCTGCTCAAGGATTTCGAGCCCACATGTGCCCTGACCCTCGATGACGAAGGGGTCGTCGAACGGCGGGACCAGGACGGCGTTCTTCTCCGCCGCCAGCTCGGCACCGATCTGCTCGCGACTCTCGGTCCAGCGATCGTACAGGCGGACCTCGCCGCCGAAGCTTCTTACCCCAGCGATCTTGATGGCGGGGCTGTCGGCCGGCATCACGATTGTGGCGGCTGTTCGGACCTTCAGGGCCGCCGCCGCCACGCCTTGTGCGTGATTGCCGGACGAGAAGGCGACGACACCGCGCGCCCTCTCCTCCTCGGTCAGTCGGCTGATGCGGTTGAAGGCCCCCCTAAACTTGAACGCCCCCGCGACCTGAAAGGTCTCGGCCTTCAGCAGGATCCGTCCACCCATGCGTTCGTTGAGCGCCGGACTTTCGATCAGGGGAGTGCGGATGGCGACCCCCTCGATCTGACGGGCGGCGTCAATGACGCCTTCGAAGGAAGCGATGCGGTCGGTCATGTCTGGCGGATTAGCGCATCGCCCGATCCTGCGTAAGGTGGAGCCATGACGACCTGCATCCTCGCCATTGACCAGGGCACCACCTCGACCCGCGCCATCGCGTTCGAACTTCGGGACGATGGTGGGCTGCACCCCGTCGCCATCAGTCAGATCGCGCTGCAGCAGCACTACCCGGCCTCGGGCTGGGTCGAGCATGACGCGGCCGAGATCTGGACCGCCACCCTTCAGACCTGCCGGGAGGTGATCGCCAGGGCCGGTGGGATCGGCCGCTTCACGGCCGTCGGCATCACCAATCAGCGCGAGACCGCTGTCCTTTGGGATGCCGCGACAGGCGAGCCATTGCACCGCGCCATCGTCTGGCAGGACCGGCGTACCGCCGACGTGACTGACCGCCTGAAGGCCCAGGGGCATGAGGCGGCGGTTCAGGCCGCGACGGGCCTGATTCTGGATCCTTATTTCTCCGCTACCAAGTTCGCCTGGCTGCTGGACGCTGTGCCGGGCGCGCGGGAGCGGGCAGGGCGACGCGAGGTGTTGCTCGGCACCATCGAGACCTGGCTCATCTGGAAGCTGACGGGAGGAGCTGCTCACGTCACGGATGCCACAAACGCCAGCCGCACGTCTCTGATGGACCTGAAGGCCCGGACGTGGCGCGATGACCTGTGCGCCCTGTTCCGGGTCCCACGCGAGGCGCTGGCCGAGATTCGTAACTGCGCCAACACTCTGGGGCACACCGACCCCGCCCATTTCGGCCGGGCCTTGCCGATTACCGGCTCAGCGGGGGACCAGCAGGCGGCGCTGGTCGGACACGGCGCGCTGCAGGCCGGAGACGCCAAGATCACCTACGGCACCGGCGCCTTCCTTGTCGCCAATGTGGGGCCCGCCCCGGTCGCTTCCTCCAGCCGCCTGCTCGGCACCCTCGGCTACGCGGTGGGGGGCGAGGCCGCGTATGCGTTGGAAGGTTCGATCTTCTCTGCCGGGTCGGCGATCCAGTGGCTGAGAGATGGCGTGGGCATGATCGCCGACAGCCGGGCGTCCGAGGCGATGGCGCAGGGGCTTAAGGACAACGGTGGGGTCTATCTGGTGCCCGGCTTCACGGGCCTCGGCGCGCCCTGGTGGGAACCGGATGCGCGCGGAGCCGTCATAGGCCTGACACGGGATTCGATGCCGGCCCACTTCGTGCGCGCGGGGCTGGAGGCGCTCGCCTACCAGACGCGCGACCTGCTGGATGCTCTGGCGGCCGACGGGGCACCCAGATTGAAGGTGCTCAAGGTCGATGGCGGGGTCACGGCCAATGCCTTTGCCATGCAATTCGTGGCTGACATCTGCGACGTCACGGTGGAGCGGCCCGCCTTCCAGGAGATGACGGCGCTGGGTGCCGCCCGGCTGGCGGCATTCGGCTGCGGCCTGATCAAGGATCTCCGACCCAGGGGCGATGCAGCCCCTGCCGTCTGGACGTCTCGCATGGGCGAAACGGAGCGGGAGCAACTGCGGGGGGGCTGGCGCCGCGCCGTTCGGGCCGCCATTGTCGCTGCGCATGACTGACGCCGCCGCTCTCGACGACCCGCAATCGACGTTTTCCGGAACGCGCGAGGTCGATCCCCGCTATCGCCTGGACGAGGCCGCGCTCGACGCCTGGATGACCGCGAACGTGGCGGGCTATGCCGGTCCGCTCACCTTGCGCCAGTTCAAGGGCGGGCAGTCCAATCCGACCTACGAACTGACAACACCCACCGCCGCCTATGTGCTGCGTCGGAAGCCGCCTGGGACGCTGTTGCCGTCGGCGCATGCCGTGGATCGCGAGTTCACCGTTATCTCTGCGTTGGCCGCCCAGGGCTTTCCTGTCGCCCGGCCGCATGCGCTGTGCACCGACGACGGTGTCCTCGGCTCGATGTTCTATGTGATGGACAAGGTCGAGGGGCGGGTCCTGTGGGACCTGAAATTGCCCGGAATGTCGCCGGACCAGCGTCGCGCCATCTACAATGCCCAGGTCGACACATTGGTCGCCCTGCACCGTTTCGAGCCCGAGGCGATCGGGCTCGGCGATTACGGCAAGCCGGGCAACTACTTCGCCCGTCAGGTCGGCCGCTGGACCAAGCAGTATCAGGCCTCCGAAACCCACCCGATCCCGGACATGGACCGGTTGATCGCCTTTCTGCCGGAAGGATTGCCGCCAGAAGGGCCGACCCGGATCGTCCACGGCGACTTCCGGCTCGACAACATGATCCTGGCCCCCGAGGCGCCCCAGGTCCGGGCCGTCCTGGACTGGGAGCTGTCGACGCTGGGCGATCCCATGGCGGATTTCTCCTACCTGCTGATCGCCTGGGCCATTCCCGCTACCCTGCGGAATGGACTGGCCGGCGCGGACCTGAAGGAGCTCGGCATCCCCTCG
>JADCBH010000366.1 GCA_020253595.1 Brevundimonas sp. | reverse complement strand
TCCTGTGCAGGCGAGGAAATGCCGAGCGTGGTCACCCTGCGCCCCGACGGTCGCCTGTTCATCGCGCATCAGAGCCTGGGGAACCGGCTGGGAGAGTTCTCCTACAGCTTCGATCCTGACGCGGGCACGTTTTCGATGGGGTCCCGGACGGGCCGCGTGCGGTTCCTGGACGAAGGACGAATCGTGTTTTCCGGCATTGCCTTCCCGGGGGCGCGGCCCCCGCCGCCGGTACCGCCCGGTGCCCCGCCTCGGCCGAGCCCTTACAGTTGCGAACAGGAATTCTACCGCGTCGGTGAACTGTACTGACCGCCTGGTCCCGCTGTCAGGCCCAACTGAGCCAGGGCCACCCCAGCCTGCCGCACTTGGCCGCACCCTGTTCGCGGGGCTAATCCTGATCGTCGCGGCCTACGTCGCCGTTCGGGCGGTGATGGCGCTCCGAGCCTTGCGGCTCATGAGGGTGCCGGAAAGCGGACCCAGCGGGTGTCGGCCAGGGGTGGAGAGCGGAAGTGGACTGGCGGGGTGAGGAGCAGCCGTTTAGCCAATCCGCTACTGGCTCAGCCAAGTCTCGGCGACCGAACAGTCGCCTACTCGCACTTCGGCATGTGCTGTCCCGCCTGGCATCACGTAGGGCAATGGATAGTACCCTTCTACCACGGCCCCACGGCGAACTAGCTTCAGAGGTGTATCGGGCTCAAACCTTGGATAGCGCTCAGCGATCGCTTGCTCTGCAATAGCCTTGTAGTTGCAGTTAGTCGGTATCTCGGAGGTCCCCGCGCAACCTGACAGCAGCAGAGCGGGAGGCATCAGAACGGTGAGAGCAACCCAGTGCGCAGCTCGTCCGGTGGGCTGCAAAGGTGTTTGGCTACCTGCCATTCAGACACATTGGGACTTACGCTCGATGTCCGCAACGGGTCGAGAGCGGCCCGTCACCTACGGGGTGAGAGCTGACTATCGGCTGAGGGTGGAAAGTGGACCTGCACCTGTCCAATCCCACCCGCCTGCGCCACAGTGACCGCCATGAACCCGCCCGCCGCTGATCGCCCGCCGCTGTTCGCCCGCCGGCGCGACCGCCGGGGACGGTTGCGGTCCGGCCCGCCGATCTGGGACATCCGCACCTGGAAGTTGCTGTTTTCCGCCGCCGGCGTGCCCGCTTTTGTCCTGCTCGTTCTCTGCGGTGCTGTGCTCGCCGTCCAGATGGCCGACGGCGGCCCGGCGCCGTGGGGCGTCTCGGGTCCGGCCCTCGCCGAGGGGCGTTGGTACACCCTGGCCACGCACATGGTCTCGCACGGCGGGCTGACCCATCTGCTGATGAACGCCAGCGTCCTGTTGCCGCTGACGCCGCTGGCGATGGTGCGGCTGGGAGTCGGGCCTGCCGGCTGGATGCGGTTCGCGGCACTCTATGTGGGATCGGCCCTCGCCGGGGCGGCGCTGTACCTGGCCCTCAATCCGGAGGGGTTCCCGATGGTCGGCGCATCGGGTGCGATCTTCGGCCTGTGGGGCGCGGTCGCCCGGATCGGTCCCGACGGCGGTATGATCCCGCTGCGGTCGCGGCGGATTCGCGACGAGGTGCTGCTGGTCGCCTGGCTCAATCTGGCGACGGTCGGAATCGTCTTTGCCATCAACCATGCGAAGGGCGGAGGCCCCTCCGTCGCGTGGGAAGCTCACGTCGGCGGCTTCCTGTTCGGCCTGTTCGCCATGCCCATGCTGGCGCCGCCCACGCCGCCGCCCGCGCACTACTGAGTCAAGGTGTGCACGGGGCCCTCGAACTCCCAAAACCGCCGCTTTGGCTCGAATCCCGTCATCAGCCCGTCCCGCCCGTCCCGCCGCTTCACCCCGCCCGATACCTCAGCTTCTCCAGCGCGCTGGCCGCCTTCAGCAGGGCGCTGGCCTCGCCCGTTCGCCCCTGCGTCAGCAGCCAGGCCGCCCGGCGCACAGTCTGGGCCAGGGCCTCATGGGCGTCCACGGTCGGCACGTCTTCGCCCTCCAGCACCGCGTTCAGCGCCGTCAGCGCGGGTTCGGGCTCATCCGCCCCGCCCCGGATGGGCTTGAGGTCCAGCTGCCGGGCGATGGTCTTGCGCGTCCAGCCCTCCTTGATCGCGCGCCGCCTCAGGTTGGCCAGCCCCACGTCGAACCGCCGCGCCACCGACGGCGCGGACTCTCCCGCCACATAGGCCTGCCGGACCCGCGCCCAGGTCTCCGGCCCCCGATACTTGCGCAGACGATGATGCTCCATACGCCCATCGTGACCGACCGGTGCGTCAGAATCGGACGCAAGCCTGCAGCATTGGCTGCGGTATCTGCGGTTTCAGCGGTGAATTTGCATGACCAGGCTGGCCGGCCTCGCCGATTTCTGCGGTCTTTGCCTAGTCGAAATCACCGGGAAGTCTCGCATCCGCCGGAATCCCTTCTCCCCTTGCGGGAGAAGGTGGCCCGGAGGGCCGGATGAGGGGTGAAACTCAGCCCTTTCCATAACGCTCCGCGTGGTCTCGCACCGCCTGGAACAACAGTGCTGGATTGGCGAGCACTGCCTGATTGCGGAAGCGAAGCACAGTCCATCCGTTCGCCGTCAGCCACGCGTCTCGTCGCGCATCCTGCTCCACCCTCAGGTCATGCACTCCACCGTCCAGCTCAACGATCAAGCGGATCGACGGGCAGGCGAAGTCCGCGATGTAGGGTCCCAGCGGCAACTGTCGCCGAAACTTTAGCCCTTCCAGACGTCGGTCGCGAAGATACTTCCAGAAGATGGCTTCGGGCAGGGTCGAGTCGGTTCGTCCTCGGCGGGCAGCAGCGCGCGTTCTGTCCGACGGCTTGAGCATCAGACGAGGTTAGCTGGTGGACGGCGGTGTTTCACCCCTCATCCGACCTCGCTGCGCTCGGCCACCTTCTCCCGCAAGGGGAGAAGGAATTCCCCTAGGCATACCCCTGGATCGGCCGCACCTCGAGCGTGTCGGCCTGGATGGCCCCGATCCCCTGCGCGGCCGCCAGGGCCCCGGCGATGGTCGTGTAGTAGGGGATCTTCTGCATCAGGGCCGTGCGGCGCAGGCTGAAGCTGTCCTGCAGCGACTGCTTGCCCTCGGTGGTGTTGATGACCAGGTGGACGTCGCCGTTCTTCATGGCGTCGACGATGTTGGGCCGGCCCTCCAGCACCTTCTTGACGAAGCCCACGGGCAACCCTTGCGCCGTCAGATGGGCGTGGGTACCGCCGGTGGCGATGACCTCGAAGCCCTGCTTCAGCAACAGGGCCGCGACCTCGACGGCGAAGGGCTTGTCGTCGTCCTTGACCGAAATGAAGGCACAGCCGCCGGTGGGCAGCTTCGTCCCGCCGCCGATCTGGGACTTGGCGAAGGCGCGGGCGAAGGCGGGGGCCATGTCGGCCTCTCCGGGGCGTTTGAAGTCCAGCCCCATGACTTCGCCGGTCGAACGCATCTCGGGCCCCAGCACGGTGTCGACGCCCGCGAACCGGGCGAAGGGGAAGACCGCTTCCTTGACCGCGATATGGTCGTAAGGGGCGTCCGTCAGACCGAAGGACGCCAGCGGCACGCCCGCCATCACCTTGGCGGCGATAGCAGCCACCGGCACGCCGATGGTCTTGGCCACGAAGGGCGCCGTGCGGCTGGCGCGCGGATTGACCTCCAGCACGAAGATGCGCGGCGCGTCGGAGTGGGGCTCCTCGATGGCGAACTGCACGTTCATCAGGCCGCGCACCTTCAGCGCCCGGGCCATGGCCTCGGTCTGGCGCTTCAGCTCGGCGATGGTGGCGTCCGACAGGGACCACGGCGGCATGGAACAGGCGCTGTCGCCCGAATGCACGCCCGCTTCCTCGATGTGCTCCAGCACGCCCGCCACGAAGACGGTGTCGTCGTCGCACAGGGCATCGACATCGACCTCGGTCGCCCGGTTCAGATAGTGGTCGATCAGGACCGGGTCGTCGCCCGAGACCCGCATGGCCTCATGGACATAGCGGTCCAGCTGCTCGCGGTCGTGGACGATCATCATCCCCCGCCCGCCCAGCACATAGGACGGCCGCAGCACGACCGGATAGCCGACGCGGTCCGCTTCCCGGGCGGCTTCCTCGGGGCTGCGGGCCAGGCCGTTCGGCGGCTGCAGCAGGCCGATGTCGTTCAGCATGACCTGGAACCGCTCGCGGTCCTCGGCCAGATCGATGGAGTCCAGGCTGGTGCCCAGGATCGGCACGCCGTCCTCATGCAGCGCATGGGCCAGCTTCAGCGGCGTCTGGCCCCCGAACTGGACAACGCAGCCGATCAGCTCGCCCTTGGACTGCTCGACGGCGATCAGCTCCAGCACGTCCTCGGCCGTCAGAGGCTCGAAATACAGCCGGTCCGACGTGTCGTAGTCGGTCGAGACCGTCTCCGGATTGCAGTTCACCATGATCGATTCGACGCCGATGTCGGCGAAGGCGAAAGCCGCGTGGCAGCAGCAGTAATCGAACTCGATCCCTTGCCCGATCCGGTTCGGTCCGCCGCCCAGAATGATCGCCTTTTTTCTGTCGCTTGGCTGGGATTCGCAGACGGGAACCTGGCCCAACGCCCCGGTCTCATAGGTCGAATACATATAGGCGGTGGCCGAGGCGAACTCGGCCGCGCAGGTGTCGATGCGCTTGAAGACGGGGCGGACGCCGAGCGCGCGGCGAAGCTTGCGCACCTCCCGTTCGGTCGTCCCCGTCAGCTGCGCCAGCCGCGCGTCCGAGAAGCCCATCGATTTCAGACGGCGGAATTCCTGGGCGGCGAAGAGCCCCTCCGTCTCTCCGCTGGCGCTCCGAGCCACCTCCCCATCGCTCCGCGACAGGGAGGAGACGGGACGCGTTGTCTCCTCCCCGTCCGCGCTTGCGGATGGGGAGGTGGCGCGGCGCTCTTGCGCCGTGACGGAGGGGTTCTGGCCGGGCAGCCCCCGCACCCGGATGTGGCCTTCCTCGCGCACGATGTCGGCGATCTGGCGCAGGAACCACGGCTCATAGGAACAGGCCGCGTTGACCTCCTCGACTGACAGGCCGTGGCGGAAGGCCTGGGCGATGACGCGGATGCGGTCGGGCGTCGGCTGGCCCAGGGCGCGCACCACGGCGGCGCGGATCGAGGTGTCGTCGACGCCGGCCTCCGTGCCCTCGATCTCGATCTCGTCGAAGCCGGACAGGCCGGTCTCCAGTCCGCGCAGCGCCTTCTGCATGGATTCCTGGAACGTTCGCCCGATGGCCATGACCTCGCCGACCGACTTCATCGAGGTCGACAGCAGGGGCTCCGAGCCCGGGTACTTCTCGAAGGCGAAGCGCGGGATCTTGGTCACCACATAGTCGATCGACGGCTCGAAGCTGGCCGGGGTGACCTGGGTGATGTCGTTCTGGAGCTCGTCCAGGGTGTAGCCGACAGCCAGACGCGCCGCGACCTTGGCGATCGGAAAGCCCGTGGCCTTGGACGCCAGGGCGGAGGAGCGCGACACGCGCGGGTTCATCTCGATGACGACCATGCGGCCGTCCCTGGGATTGATCGCCCACTGGACGTTCGATCCGCCCGTCTCGACCCCGATCTCGCGCAGCACATTGATCGAGCCCGTGCGCATGCGCTGGTACTCTTTGTCGGTCAGCGTCAGGGCGGGCGCCACGGTGATGGAATCGCCCGTATGGACGCCCATCGGGTCCACGTTCTCGATGGAGCAGACGATGATGCAGTTGTCCGCCTTGTCGCGGACGACCTCCATCTCATACTCCTTCCAGCCCAGCACGCTCTCCTCGCTCAGCACCTCGGTGGTGGGGCTAAGGTCGAGACCGCGCAGCACGATCTCCTCGAACTCCTCGCGGTTGTAGGCGATGCCGCCGCCGGT
>JADCBH010000365.1 GCA_020253595.1 Brevundimonas sp. | reverse complement strand
GGAAGATTTCAACGAGGCGGGCTGGGACCGCGCCTGGGCCACAGCAGCGGCGATTTGCCAGACGCGGCCGGAGCTGGCCGGCATGATCGGATCGAGCTGGTTCTACGATCCGCCGCTGGAAACGATCAGCCCGCGGTTGGCCTATCTGAGGCTCAATCCGCTGAAGGGCGGGGCCTTTATCATCCATCAGGGTCCGGGCGAGATTCACACTGAGCGGGCGGCGACCAGTTCGCCGACGAGAAAGGCCCTGATCGAAAGCGGCGAATACCTGCCGCGTTCGTGGCTGGTGGCCTGGCCGCGTGCGACGCTCATCCCCTGGGCGGAGCAGCGAGCGGCCGCGATGGCGATTGCTGAAGCCGCCTGACGGAGGCGGCTTGCGTCGGGTCCAGTCCGCCCGCTAAAGCGCTGCTCAGGCCGGCGTAGCACAGCGGTAGTGCAGCGGTTTTGTAAACCGAAGGTCGGGAGTTCGATCCTCTCCGCCGGCACCAGATCAATAAGCCACTGATTTAATTGAAATAAATATCTTTGAGTGGGATCGAACCAGAGCTGCGCGATGAATTAGTTTCGAGACAATTCAACGCGTTGCTGCCACGCTACCTACCGCGACCAAAATGGATGACGGTATCTGGGGCCACATCGTCGTGGACCCGTCCTTCAAGCGAGGTGCATGCTTTCGCCGTCGGCCCGCATGTAAGCTAACTGCCCGAGATGTTCCAAAAAAAATGGGCGGCCACTTTGGACCGCCCCGGTTCGCTTATCCGCGATGTCGAACGACTCAGCAGCCGGTCCCGCCATCGCCCCGGAAGGTGTTAAGGTTCAAAGTCATGCCCAATCTCCCGTGATGCTGACACGATCGTCGCGCCAGCGTTGATAGCGATCTAACCACGACAATCCTGAAAGTAAACTGAACGATCGTTATGGATTGCGTTAGCAGCGTGGTCAGCAGGGTTTCTACGGGCCTTTAATGGGTGCAGGCGTCGCCGGTTCCACCGTTGACGTCGATGTATCGGTTCGCCTTCGGCGTTTAGGTGTCGACGATGCGCGACCGTCATCCTCGATGCTACGCCACCAGAACGTTACGCTATCGTTGGGAAGGACGGGCCCGCTAATCTCCCATTGGGCTTCTTCTCCAGGCGTTTCATGGATGAGCTCCTTTGGCGTGGCGGTGAGAGCCCGTAAGCCGAACTTGACGATGTGGGGCACGAGGTTAATCACCGAGAGTTTCATCCCATGATACGTAGGGTGGTAGCTGCCCCACACCTCCGTGTCGGAAAGCTCTTTATAACTGACCGCCTGCATCACCACAGGCAACTCGCCGTCGGCCGGTATGGTCTTCTCCCACTCGTAGACCTTCCAACCCTCGTCATTCGGATTGAGCGCCTTGGTGATCTGGTGAGGCTTAAGTTCCTGCTTGTCTAACGAAGCGAACTTGAGCCCGGCCGCCTCAGCGATTTTCCCACCCCGCACGGCGATCGAGTAGACGATCTTATGCTTCACAGGGCCAGGTGAGACATTGAGAAAGGTGTAGGTTGATCGTTGTGTCAGCTTTACGAAACGACCAGGCTCGACCTCAAGTTCGGCCTCTTCTTCCGGCGTGAGCGCTTCCAACCTATAGGTCGCATCATAGTGCTTTCGGACCACCTTGGTCTGGAGATTGGTCTCAACGACCTTGCGCACGTAGGCGGGTTTATGCAGCAGGCCGAACACCGCGTGGACCACATCATTCGCCATCTGACGCCGTTGCGCCTCGTGAGTTTTATGCTCTCGAGCGCGTGAGCGCTGTTCGATAAAGACAGACACCGCCCAGGCAATGATCAAAGCGAATCCGACCTCCTTCAAAATGCCGATGAAGGTCTTCCAACTAAGGACGCTCGACTGATACCGAGCAACAAATGAAGAAGGCTGAGCGGGGTCGGTGGCTGCGTAGGATTTCGCCGAGTCCAGTAAGCCCATCAGAGGGTGCTCAAGGGCGACCGCGCCTACGATCGCGAACATGCCTCCGAATAGGAGCAACAGGTTCCAACCGAAGGGTGGCCCGCCGATTTTTGGCAGGTGAATCCTGGGGAAGCCTGACTTCTTGTTGTCGAGGTCTACCGACACCGTAGTCTCCGTGAATGTGTCCGACGGCATGGCCGCCGGAGGCTCAAGCCCCCGGCGGCAAGAAACGTAGTGCTAGAGCAGAAAGTGGCGCTTAGTCACGCGGGCGGCGGAACCAGCGGCGGGGGCGGCGCTTGTGGCGGCGCACCCGCTCAACGATGCCACCGCGCAGGCGGCGGTAGTCGCGGACGAAAACAGTGAACTCGGTCGGACCCATTGCAAATCTCCATGCATGGGGTTGTCAAAAGAGGCCGGCCGTGACACAATTTTCGCTCTTGAAGAGGGCGTCCACTTGGTCACGACTGGGTAGATGCACGAGCGGCCCGCGTCCCTGCCAGGATGTTGGGCCGTTTTCGTTCGTGCTACGCATCAGCGCTTCGCTGGGTGCATTCAGCCGATTACGTTCTCCATTGGATCTGAGAAGTCTGGGGTAACGTTATCCGGCGGAGCGGTGATGATCGACGCACGGTCCTCCGAAGCTTCGACGGTTCCCCGCCCACCTTCTGCCAAGGTCCAGCCCTTCCGCCCGTGCGACTGAAACAGGTCGGAGTGGTAGAGCATCGCGCTGAGATTGCCCTTCGGCTCCGCGCCGCCAATCTTCGCACCTAGAGGCACGATGATTTCGTAGATTTCTGCCGTCTTGGTGGGGGTGCGTCGCCCCCTGATCGCGTCGGCCGCGAGCGCCAACGCATCCTCTCGTTCCTTCGAGGGGGGCCGATTTATCTTCTTGGGCTCCCGGACTCGGTCGAAGCGTGACGCCACGACCGGCTCATTGCCCCCAGACGTAGGTTCACCCCGATAGAGGGCGACCAGATCTCTCAGCCGTTCGTACTTTTGAAACAGCGGAAGGGCCGCCAGCTCCTGCTGTACGGCCCGAAGTTCACTCTCGGCGGCGGCGGCGAAGTCGGTCACTGAGGCAACCCTTCATCGATGATCAAACAGGGTTTACCCGTTCTCTTGCCAGAGAGCAATCCCTTCCCACGCGTACATTATTCGTTCCTATGGGAACGGCGGTAAGCTAGGCTGACGATTGCGTGATGAGGTGGGGAGAGAGATTGGGGTACCACACAATGAAGACGGTGTCAGACACGCAAGCCGGTTGCACCTGCTCCGATCCCGCAGTGTATCAGAGGCGCGACATCCAAGGTTGGCTCGATGCGGGCCTTGCCCCATAGTGCCCCAGTCGCGGGAGGTTTGGTCAGCGAAGGCGATGCGCGAGAGCGCGTGAACACAGGTCCGCTCTGTCGGGCGGTCTGCTCAATACAAAACCTTCGGGGAATAGGCAGGACGCGCGTTCCCTGTGTTCGCGCGTGACCAACCACCAGGCTCCAGCCGGGAGGAACACGGGGGAATGTGCGTGGAGGAGCCAGACCGGTTCATTCGCCTCAAAGAGCTCTTGCTGCTTACGGGTCTGAGCAGGCCAACCATTTATCGACACGTCGCTTCGGGCGTCTTTCCAGCGGGCTACCTGATCGGCCGATGCCGGGTCTGGTCAATGCGGGAGGTGGTGGAATGGCAGCGCAGGCTCACAGAGGGCAGCCCAAGGAGATGACCGTGGACACGGTCAATCAGCGCTCCTACCGTCTGGGATGGATTAGGGTCACCCGCGAGGACCATTCTCCACCAAAAGGTGAAACTCGTGACGGTATATCTGACGGTATCTAAGAGTCTCGCCGCTGAGAAATATGTTTAAAAACAATACGT
>JADCBH010000364.1 GCA_020253595.1 Brevundimonas sp. | reverse complement strand
GCATGACCCCGTTCAACCGCCGCACCCTGCTGACCGCCGCCGGCGCGACCGCCATCGCTGGCCTTTCCGCCTGCGACGAACAGACGATGAAGTCCGTCCAGGCGCGCCTCAATCCGACGCAGGCGACAGGCGAGTCGAGCGCAGTGGCTCCCGCAGGCAACGCGGCGACCGAAGCGGGCACGACCTCGGCCGTGTCCGAGACCGTCCGCATGCCGAGCGAGCCGTGGACCTATACCCGCTTCAACGCGGCCATGCAGGCTTCAGAGCGCCCCCACGCGATCAGCGAGGCCCAGTTCAACGAGATCCAGGCCAGGAAACCGGCCGCCATCGAGCGCATCCGAACCTATCTGGACAGCCGCTTCGGGGCCCATGACCCCAAGGTGGTGCAGGCCTTCGAAAGCGTGCCGCGCGACTTCTATCACTATGCGTATGCATCGGACGCCTCGACCGCCTATCAGGCCTATGAGGCCGATCCCAAGCCCTGGGCCATCGGCCATGGCAGCGTGCTCTCCGACTATCTGGGCCAAGCCTATATGACCCAGCTGGCGGCACCCAAGCCGACCGATGTCACGCTGGAGATCGGCACGGGTTCCGGCTTCCAGTCCAGCCTGCTCAGCCGCATCGTTCGCGACAGCTATACGATCGAGATCATCCAGCCGATCGGCGAGGCGGTGGGGAAGATCTTCGCCCCGCTGGGCTACGACAACGTCCACTCGCGTGTCGGCGACGGCTACTTCGGCTGGCCGGAGGTGACTGAGGGTTTCGACACCATCATGCTGACCTGCGTGGCCCAGTACGCTCCGCCCGAGTTGTTCCGCCAACTGAAGCCCGGCGGCAAGTTGATCATCCCGATCGGCCAGCCCTTCCGCCGGGGCCAGGTGCTCTATGTCTACACCAAGGACGCCGACGGACGGGTGCGGTCGCGCCGCGACGTGGGCGTCTTCTTCATCCCCATGACCGGGGCGATGCAGACACAGGCAAGGCCGACCTGACTGTCTCCTCCCCGTCGGCCGCTTGGCCGATGGGGAGGTGGCACGGAGCGAAGCGGAGTGACGGAGGGGTTGTTCGCTGCGTCAAGAACCCCTCCGTCTGCTCGCGAAGCGCTCGCATCCACCTCCCCATTCGCCAAGCGGCGAACGGGGAGGAGACAGGTCACGCCGCCTCAGCGTCCACCCGCGCCGGCACCAGAGCATCCAGCGCCTGGACCAGGTCGGCGATCAGGTCGTCCTCGTGCTCCAGACCGACCGAGAGCCGCAGCAGCCCTTCGGTGATGCCGGCGACCACGCGGGCCTCTGGCGTCATGGCGGCATGGGTCATCGTGGCGGGATGGGCGATCAGGCTTTCGACGCCCCCCAGGCTTTCTGCCAGGGTGAAGGCGTCCAGGGTCTCGACCAGACATCGTACAGCCTCGACCCCGCCCGCCAGCTCGAAGCTCAGCATGGCGCCGAAGCCCTTCTGCTGCTTGGCCGCCAGGGCGTGGCCGGGGTGGGACTTCAGTCCGGGATAGTGGACCGCCGACACCGCCGGGTGCTCCTCCAGAAGGGCGGCGATGCGGCTGGCCGTCGCCTGCTGGCGTTCGATCCGGGCGAACAGGGTTCGCACACCCCGCAGCGTCAGATAGGCGTCGAACGGAGACCCCGTGACGCCCAGGCAATTGGCCCACCAGGCCAGTTCGGCATGATCCGCCGGGTCGGCGGAGATCACCGCTCCACCCACCACGTCGGAATGGCCGTTGATGTACTTGGTCGTGGAGTGGATCACGATGTCGGCGCCCAGCGCTATGGGGGTCTGGAGCGCGGGCGACAGGAAGGTGTTGTCCGCCACCACCTTGGCCCCGACGCGATGTGCCCGGGCGCAGATGTCGGCGATGTCCACCACGCGCAGCAGTGGATTGGACGGCGTCTCGACCAGCACAAGCCTGGGGTTGAGCTTCAGCGCGGCGTCCAGCGCGACCGGGTCGCCCTGATCGACCCACAGGACTTCGAAGTGACCTTTCCGGGCCCGCGCGGTCAGCAGGCGATGGGTGCCGCCGTAGCAGTCATGGGGCGCGATCAGCAGGTCGCCGGGCTCCAGCAGCGACAGGGGCAGGTCGACCGCGGCCATGCCGGTCGCGGTGACGACGCAGCCTGCCCCGCCTTCCAGCTCGGCCAGGGTCTCGGCCAGCACATCGCGCGTCGGATTGCCCGAGCGGCTGTAGTCGTACTTCCGCTTCTGCTCGAAGCCCGCGAAGGAATAGTTCGACGACAGATAGAGGGGCGGCATCACCGCGCCGTGGGCCGTGTCCTGATCAACGCCGGAACGGGCGCAGGTCGTGTGGGCGTGACGCCCCTTTTTGCTGGACAGGCTCATTGGGTGATCTCCTTAAGGGCGGCGCGGAGGATCGCGCCGACGGCCTCGTCCTCCTTCAGGAAGGCGTCGTGGCCGAAGAGCGAGGGCGCTTCGACGAAGCGGAACAGGGTGGGCAGTCGGGCCGCGAGCTCGCGGATGTCCTCGATCGGCACCAGTCGGTCGGAGGCGAAGCCGACCAGGGTCACCGGCGTGACGATGGCCTCCGGCGTCACCTGATGGCGGTCGATGGAGTCCGACAGCGACAGCCAGCGCGCGGGCGTGGTGTGGGTCCGATAGGCCCGGCCCCGTGCCGTCAGATAGTCGCAGACCGGATAGCTGCCGCCGACGCGCGACGGCGCGACGGTCTCGAACCGGTCAGCGAACTCCTCGGCGGTGCGATAGGTGGTCATGGCCAGTTCGCGGGCCAGGGCCACGCCGTCCTCGGGTCGCCCCGCGGCTTCGGCCAGCTGCAGAATGCGCCGCTGGATACCGCGCCATGCCGTGGCCTGGGGATGGGCGCGGTGGGCGGCGGAGACGACCACCAGCTGCTCGACCCGCTCCGGGAACAGTTCGGCGAAGGCCAGGGCGATCATGCCGCCGTAGGAGCAGCCGACGAAGGCCGAGACGATCGGGTCGCCGATGGCGTCCAGGATCAAGGCCAGCAGCCGCGCCTGGTCGTGAGTGGTGATCGTCACCGGCCGGGCACCCGACGCGCTCTCCGGGGCATAGTCGAAAGCCAGGACCTGAAAGCGGTTGAGGTCGATCGGTCCGCGGATCGAGACGGCACCCGACCACCAGCCCAGACCGTTGGTTTCCGTCCGATGTACGAACCGCCCCGCCGAGATGCCGCCGGCGACGACGACCAGCGGCGCGCCCTCCCGGCCATGCAGGCGGCCGGTGATGCGACGCTGGGCCAGCCGCTCCCCCGACTGCAGCCGGAAGTCGGTCGGGATCTCGACCGGCAGATCGACCGCGACGTTGCCGCGCGCGATCTTGGGCAACCGCGATAGGGAGGTCTGAAGAGGTTCGAGGGTCTGTGTGTCGAAGGCCATGTCGTCGTCCGCATCGTCCTGCTCAGCAAGACCCCGGACGCGGTGACAGACCGTGGAGACGTCGCCTGACCGACGCTCCACTCATCTCTCGCGGAAGGTCGAAACCCTCCCCGCAGGAGTTGGCACCGTTCGGGCGGAACCCGATGGTTGCCCCGGCGTCAAAGGGCCTATCCCTCAGCCGGTCTTGATGAGTGACGTTACGTTGCGAGTGCGAAGGGCGCGGGTCAAGAGAAAAAATCTACCTCGTTTCACGCCTTCAGCGCGAAAGGCGTGGCAATCGGGCCGCAGTCGGGGCCGTGCGCAAAACAAAAGTGCGCTGATGGGTTGACCGCCGCAACATCCCCCGACACCCTCCACTCAACGTTTTCCCTGAGGTCAGCCCGTGTCCCGTCTCGGCCGCATCGCCGTTTCGACTTCGATCCCCGCCTTCGCGGCGCGGTCGATGACGCCTGCGACCTTCATTTCGACCACCACCGGCATGACCACCACCGGCCCCTCGCGGGCGGGGACAGGTTAGCGCGCGGTCGATCAGACAGCCCAGCAAACCCCGACCCGCCCGGCCCCGGCCCGGCGGGTTTTCTTTCGCCCGAAATCACACCCTCTCCCGAAACGGATCACCCCGATGCCCCAGTCCAAAGCCCATCTCTCCGTCGTTCAGAAACCGCTTCCGGCCGCCGCGCCGGAACCGGATGTCGTCGTCCTGAAGTTCGGCTCGTCCATCCTGAAGGACCAATCCTGCGCCCCCGCCGTCGCATCCGAGCTCTACGGTCACGTCCGCGCCGGCCGGAAAGTTGTCGCCGTCGTCTCCGCACTGGGCGGCCAGACTGATCGTCTGCTGGCCGATGCCCGCTCGCTGGGGCTTGATCACGAGAACGAGCTCCTTCCTGCCTATGTCGCCCAGGGCGAGGAGCAGGCAGCGGCCCTGGTCGCCATCGCCTGTGACCGCATCGGTCTTGACGCCTGCGCCCTCTCGGTGCGCGAGCTCGGCATCGTGGCCGAGGGACCCGTCGAGCACGCTCACCCTGTGGCCCTGCATGCCGAGGCCCTCAACCGGGCCATCGCGGCCCATCAGGTCGTGGTCGTTCCCGGCTTCGGCGCGATCGGACCGCATGGCCGTGTGGTCCTGCTCGGCCGCGGTGGCTCGGATCTGACGGCGGTCTTCCTTGCCGCCGAACTCGGTCTGAAGCGGGCGCGGCTGGTGAAGGACGTCGACGGTCTCTACGACCGCGATCCCGCATCGGCATCGGGTAAGCCTTTGCGCTTCCGGCGCGCCAGCTGGGACGACGCCCGCCGTCACGGCGGCGCCCTGGTGCAGCACGACGCCATCGATCTGGGCCAGCAGAGATCGGTCGAAATCGAAGTCGCCGCCATCGGTCGATCGGACTGCACGGTGGTCGGAGAAGCGTCGGCACCTCCGGGACCGTCGGTGCCGGATGCGCCCCTGAAGGTTGCCATCGCTGGCTGCGGCGTGGTCGGTGGGGGTCTGCTGAAGCGGCTCCAGGCCGATGGTCGCTTTGAGGTGGTTGGCGTCCTCGTCCGCGATCCGAAGAAGCCGCGCGACGTCGAGGCACCGTCGCATCTGTTCACCTCTGATCGGGAGGCTCTTCTGGCGCTCCAACCCGACATCCTGCTGGAGGCTCTGTCAGAGGG
>JADCBH010000363.1 GCA_020253595.1 Brevundimonas sp. | reverse complement strand
CAACCGGCTTGGCCTTGAGCGTTCCGCGGTGGAGGGACACGGAATCGGTCTGGCCCTGGCAAAGCGACTGGTGGAGCTCCAGGGCGGGGCCATTGGCGTGGTTTCTGCGCCCGGCGAGGGCGCAATCTTCTGGATTGAACTGCCGGCGGCCTGAGCCTTCACCGCAGAGCTTGCCGTTCAAGGGCTGAGGGGCGATGGTCCGCGCCATGTCCAGCGTTCTGATCCTCTCTGCCGTCGCCGCGCTCCAGACCGCGGCCCCGTCGCAGCAGAGCACTGCCAGCGACCTGACCCGCATGCTGAACGGGGCACCGCCAGCGGCGAACCGGGCGGTTCCGCCGTCAGCCCTCAGCCCGACGGTTGCCGTTCCAGCCCGACCGAATGGACCAGCGCGGACCACACCGATTCCTTCGCCACCGGCTTCGACGCCAAGCACTGCCCCGATCGGTCCCAGCAATCCGGCCATGCCGCCTCGGACCCAGCCGCTGTCGTCCTCGGGGGGGCCTACAAGCCCTGCGACCGAGGCCAGCGCGCCCTCCGGCTCCCCGCCCTCGACCCGGCCGACAGGCGCTCCGGCAACTTCGAGCGGCACGGTTAGTCCGTCCGCTCCGCCAGTCACCGCGGCGACGGGTTCGGTCAATTCTCCCACAAGGGCCTCGCCCGCTCCAGCCTCGACGACGGCGGCTCCGGGTGCCACGACGTCCCCCGCTACCCCGTCCACGACCACGGCCCCTGCCGGAGCGGCCGCCACGACTGCTGGTGAGATCGCGCCCGCAGCGGAACCGGCCGAGCCGCCCCCGCCCCCGGTCACCGTTCTGACGCCCGCTGGCATTGCGGCCCTGCCATTCTCGGTCGAACTGCCGGTGGGTGTATCAGTGACGACGGGACGACCCGGGCCGAACTTCACCGTCTGGACCATTCGGCGAGGCGAGCGGTCGCTGGTCATGATCTATGCCGGACCGGGTTCGCAGTTTCCCATCTACTCCGGTCAAATGATCGAAGCAGGCGGGCGGACTTCCATTGTGGCCGAGGAGGAGGGGCGCAGGGTGGCCCTTGAACATCTCTTCACCCGGACGGCCGCTCCTCAGGAGATCCACGCCTGGATCACCAGTGTCGAAGGCGAGGACCGGCTGTTGGCCGAGCGTATCGCCCAGACCATCGATCCCCGCTAGGCGCGCCTGACGGGAGTATCGCTCGGGCCCAGTCTGAGACCGCGCTTGCCGGCGAAGACCAGCACCTCCTGCCCATCGGCGGCCGCCCATCGTCTCAGTTGTGTCTCATAGGGTTCGCGTCGCCAGTCATGCGGGCGGGCTGGATCGCATTCGACGATCAGTCGCGCTCCGCCCCCTTCGGAATGCAGGACGAAGCCGGCGGTGGTGGGCTTCCACGTCTCATCCAGCGCCTCTGTCAGGAGCCAGAGACAGTTGAAGACCCGGCAATCCTGCGGTCGGTCATCATAGATCGCGCAGCCTGTCGCCTTGCCAAAGTGCCGGCACCACCGGCCAGCAGGCTTATCCAGCGCCGTGACGCCCATCAGTTTGCAGCAGAGGCCGCAGTCCCCGCAGGTCTTCATGGGACGGTAGGTCGCTCGTGACCTGACCGAACCGCTCGATTTGGCGATGACCCGGAACCGCTCACGCGATCAGCCAGCCATTGCGGTGGCCAAAGGCCGCAACGAGATCAGGCCAGACCGCGGCCGGTTTTCCGGCGATCAGGCGAACGCCAAACCCATGGCCGCCTTCCTGGAACAGATGAGCCTCGGTCTTGATGGAAGCCGCGCGCAGTGTCGCCAGCAGCAGAAGACTGTTCTCCGGCGGGACGCTGGCGTCATCCAGAGAATGGATTAGGACCGTTGGGGCCGCGCCGGTCCAGTCCATTTGGTCCAGCGACCATCGGACGATCGCCTCGGGAGAAGGCTCGGCACCCAGCAGATGCTGGCGCGATCCCGCGTGGGCGAAGGGATCCGACATGGTGACGACAGGGTAGAGGAGGGCGTTGAGATCAGGCCGGAACGAAACGTCGTCGGCGGCGTCCACTGGCGTGTAGGTCGCATCCCGTCGGGCGGCCAAAAGTCCCGCCAGGTGTCCTCCGGCGGACCCGCCCAGGCTAGCGATACGGTGGGGATCGATGCCGTACACGGTGGCGTTGGCGCGGATCAGGCGAAGTGCGCGCTGGGCGTCCTGCAAGGGCGCATTCGGCCCCGCAGCCCAGCCATCGGCGGGCAGACGGTAGCGCAGGACGAAGCAGGTCACACCCATGGTCGCGAAAACGCGAGCGACCTCCAGCCCTTCCTTGTCCACCACGGCCCAGCGGTAGCCGCCGCCCGGAATCAGCAACAGTGCAGCGCCATTCGGGCGTTCGGGCCGCAGGACCGTCAGGATCGGATCGGTCGTGTACTGGGCATAGCGATCGTGGAACGAAGGGTCTGTCGACCGTTCAGGAACGATCGGGGTAACGGTGACCCCCTGGCCACCGGGCGCGCCACCGGGCCAAAGCCGGATCGTCTCTGTCGGATCGGGCGGAGCGATGGCCGCATTCTGGCTTGCAGCGGCGGGACCGGCGGCGAAGAGCGCGCCGACGCCGATCAGGCTGCGACGATCCAGTCTCACGCCATTTCGACCGCAAGGGCGACCGCTTCGCCTCCGCCGATACAGAGCGAAGCCACGCCCTTCTTGCCCCCGCGCGCCTGAAGGGCTGAGAGCAGGGTGGTCAGGACTCTTGCACCTGAGGCCCCGATGGGGTGGCCGAGAGCAGTCGCGCCGCCGTTCACGTTCATCTTGCCGTGGTCGATGCCGAGTTCCTGCATGGCGATCATGGCGACGACGGCAAAGGCCTCGTTGACTTCCCACAGGTCGACGTCCTCGACCGACCAGCCGGCCTTCTTCAGTGCCTTCTGCATGGCGGGGACCGGGGCCGTCGTGAACAGGCCGGGCTCATGGGCGTGAGCCGCGTGCGAAACGATGCGGGCGACGATGGGCAGGTTCATCGCCTTGGCCACGCTCTCGCGGGTCAGGACCAGGGCTGCCGCACCGTCCGAGATGGACGAGGCGTTGGCGGCGGTGATGGTGCCGTCCCTGGCGAAGGCGGGCTTCAGGGTCGGGATCTTGTCAGGATTGGCCTTGCCGGGCTGCTCGTCCTCGCTGACCGTGATCGTTCCCTTGCGATCGGTGACTTCGACCGGGACGATCTCCGCCTTGAAGGCACCGGAGGCGATGGCGTTGCGGGCCCGGGTGAGGCTCTCGATGGCGTACGCATCCTGGGCTTCGCGCGTGAACTGATATTGGCCCGCCGCGTCCTCGGCGAAGGCCCCCATCAGCTTGCCCGGGGTATAGGCGTCTTCCAGGCCGTCCAGGTACATGCTGTCGGCGATGACATCGTGGCCGATGCGTGCGCCGCCCCTGTGCTTGGTCATCAGGTAGGGCGCGCCGGTCATGGACTCCATTCCACCCGCGACGATGACGTCGGCCGAGCCTGCTGCCAGGGCATCGGACGCCATCATCACCGCCTGAAGTCCCGAGCCGCACATCTTGTTGACCGTCGTCGCCTCCACGTGTTTGCCAAGTCCCGCGCCTATGGCGGCTTGACGCGCCGGAGCCTGGCCCAGGCCGGCGGGCAGGACGCATCCCATCACGATCTGTTCGACCTTGTCGGCAGGGATGCCTGCACGTGCGACCGCCGCCTTCACAGCCGCTGCCCCCAGGTCAGTCGCCTTGACGCCCGATAGGGCCCCCTGAAAGCCACCCATCGGCGTGCGGGCAAAGGCGACAATGACGACTGGATCGAACATGGGGCAGGCCTCGATGAAACTCAGCGGCGATTTAGCCCCGAAAGGGCGCGATTGCGAGCAGGAGCCGCGTGAGGGGGCCGCAAGATGAACCCAAAACAACAATCCGTTCAGCGGAGCCGTACGCGCGGT
>JADCBH010000362.1 GCA_020253595.1 Brevundimonas sp. | reverse complement strand
GTCAAGCACAAGGAGAAGCTCAAGTCCCTGCGCGCCAACGTGCACCTGCTCACCCTGACCGCTACCCCGATCCCGCGCACGCTTCAAATGGCGCTGTCGGGCATTCGGGAGATGTCGATCATTGCTACGCCGCCGGTCGACCGCCTGGCGGTGCGCACCTACGTCGCGCCCTGGGACCCGGTCATGGTCCGCGAGGCCCTGCTGCGCGAGAAGTATCGCGGCGGGCAGGCCTTCTATGTGTGCCCGCGCCTGGCTGACCTGCCCGACATCGAGGAATTCCTCCGCTTCCAGGTGCCCGAGATCAAGTTCGTTGTCGGCCACGGTCAGATGAGCCCGACCCAGCTGGAAGACGTAATGAGCGCCTTCTACGACGGCAGCTACGATGTGTTGGTTTCGACCACCATCGTTGAAAGCGGCATCGACATTCCGACCGCCAACACACTGATCGTACATAGGGCCGACATGTTCGGCCTGGCCCAGTTGCACCAGATCCGGGGCCGGATCGGTCGCTCCAAGGCCCGGGCCTTCGCCTATCTGACGACCGATGCGAACAAACCAATGACCCTGTCGGCGGAACGGCGGCTTCAGGTGCTGCAGTCGTTGGACAACCTCGGTGCCGGCTTCCAGCTGGCCAGCCACGACCTCGATCAGCGCGGCGGTGGTAACCTGCTGGGCGATGAGCAGTCAGGTCACATCCGCGAGGTGGGCGTCGAGCTCTATCAGCAGATGCTGGAAGACGCCGTCGCCGAACTGCGCGCCAACGGCGAGGCGGGCAGAATCGACCGAGGCTGGTCGCCGGCCATCAATGTCGGTGCTGCCGTATTGATTCCAGAGGATTATGTCCCTGACCTCAACGTCCGTCTCAGCCTTTATCGTCGCCTGTCTGACGCCGAGAACACCGAGAGCCGCGAGGCCCTGGCCGCCGAACTCATCGACCGGTTCGGGCCCTTGCCGGATGAAGCCAAGCAACTGCTGCGCATCGTTGGCATCAAGGCCAACTGCAAGACGGCCTGTGTCGAGCGCATCGACATCGGCCCCAAGGGCGCCGTCCTGACCCTTCGCGACAACCGCTTCCCCAACCCGGTCGGCCTCGTCGGCCTGATCCAGAAAAACCACGCGTCGTGGAAGATCCGTCCGGATCAGAAGATCGTGGTGAAGGGCGACTGGCCCACGCCGGAAGAACGTCTGAAGGTCGCTGAGCGGATCACTTCGGATCTGGCGCGGGTCGCGGCCGCCTGAGGTCAGGCCGCCGGTGCCGCGTGCAGGTCGGCGGAGGCGCGCTCCAGAACAGCCGCGGCGCTCTCGCCGGGCATCAACTCGGCCACACCCACGCGGAACTCGACCACGAAGGGCGAGCGGTCGGGGCCGGCGTCGAAAGCGGTGCAGCCGATCACCGCAGCAATGCGCTCTGCCGCCAGGCGAGCCGAGGGGCCTGGCGTGGCGGGCAGGGCGAGTGCGAAGACTTCCGGAGCCAGCCGGGCGGCTGTGTCCTCCACTCGGACCAGACGCGACACCATCGCACCGATCTGCGGCATGGCCCGGTCCAGCCAGCCACCTCGGCGAGCGTGGCCCAGAGTCTCGTTTTCAGACACCTTGAGGACGCAGATCGACAACGGTCGACGTCGGGCCATGGCGGCCTCGGCGATCCGCCCCAGGTGGCTGGCGAACAGGTTCGGCGTGAACAGACCTGTCGTGGGATCCATGACGCCCGATCCCCGCGCACCCTCAAGGGCCTTGCGGATTGCCAGATGACGCCGATGCGTGTGCGCCAGGGCGAGCACCCGGGCCGCGATATCCGGTTCCGGGGTCGAGGCTCCCGCGACTTCCGAGAAGCCCCTGTTGTAGAGCTCGCCCAGGTTGATCTCGCCTTCGGAGCGCAAATAGAGCGCCAGAGGGATATGGTACAGCCGGGTGTTGCGCTTCATCCCTGAGGCGATGCTGAGGGCCGGCGCGTGATCGGGCGCGCCCCACAGGACTGCCGCATCGAACGGGCTCTCGTGCAGATAGTCGAAGGCCGTATAGGGGGTCGGAGCCGCCACGACCTCGGCCCCGGCCTGGGTCAGGGTGTTCGACAGACCGATAAAGCGGTGATCGGGGGCCCCGGCGATCAGGATCCGAACCGGGCTCGAATCAGGGTCACCGGCGTCCAGGGTTGCGCCATGCAGACCCAGGGTCTGGCGGCGCAGGCGGAATTCTTCCTCAGTAATGGCCGCGCGAACCAGCTGCTCCAGCCGCAGACCCAGCTGGGTCGGATGCGGCACCTCGGCCATCGCCAGATCAATGCCTTCTCCGGCGACGGTCGAGCCGATCCAGACGACCGGCAGACGACGGGCACCGGCTGCGAGGCGCAGCGCCTCCGGCAGGGCCGCAGCCTCGGGATGGTCCACATCGATGATGGCCGCTTCCAGCTTGAAGTCGCCCAGCGCCGCAACGGCTGCACCGCCCGTACGCGCCGTCATGGTGCGCCATCCCAGTCCATCGAGGCCCCGGCACAGGGCCCCGATCCTGTCGTCGTTTGGCGCGACGACCAGCAGGCGTGGATCAGATAGCAAGTCGACCGTCCCCCGTTGATCCCCCACAGGGACCGCGTCCGCGACGCGACGGGACCATACCGATCCCGCGCCCGTTGGCGCAATGCGCAATACACCCATCAGGCGAAGCGCCTCTCGGGATTGTGAGGCTTCCATGACAGATGATTTGCGCTAGTGTGCCGTGCACAAGGGCTGTGGCGGGAACCGGTTTGAGCGGACAACGAGCGGACATCGCCACGCCCGGCTACTGGCTGCGCCTGTCTGGCCGCGCCTTCGCCCGAAGCTGGGGCCGCGACGTCATGCTCTATACGGGCGGCGTTTCCTTCTTTGCCTTGCTGGCTGTGTTTCCGGCCATTGCCATCCTGATTGGCTTCTACAAGGCCGTTCTCTCGATAGGTCAGGTCAGCGAGCAGGCCGCCGCGCTCGCCGACGTCATGCCCTATGCGGCCCGGACCATCTTTCAGGCCGAGGTCGAGCGTCTGGCCAATGCCTCGGCGCGTACTGTGTCGTTCCAGAGCGCCTTCGCCCTGGTCGTCGGTGCCTATGCCGCCCATCGCGGGTTCAAGGCCCTGCTGGCGGGCCTGAACCTGATTCATGACGAGACGGAACCGCACGGCTTCCTGAAGTTCAACATGCTGGCCTTCTTCGTGGCCCTGTTTGCCTTCGCCCTCTTCACCGTGGTGTCCGGTGCCGTGGTGACCGGGCGGTTGCTCCAGCACACGGCCGGCGAGGCAGCAGGCGGGGGGTTCTCGCTGGGCGGCCTGGTCCCCGCGCTTGGTCTCGGTATGGGGCTGACCATGCTCTACCGCTACGCCATGTCCCATCGGGCCCCGGTGGCCTGGGTTCCGGCGCTGGCCGGTGGTTCGGTGGCGACGGTCCTGTCGATGATTTCGTCGTGGCTCTGCGCCATCTATGTCGAACAGATCGCGCCCTTGGGGGCGACCTACGGTTCGGTCGGCGCGGTCGTGGTCCTGCTCATCTGGCTGTCCTGGAACGTCAACGCCATCTTCTACGGCGGGGCCTTTGCCACAGAGATGGAGATCGCCAAGCGGGCGAGCGGGGCCCCGGATTTCGACGATACCGGGGCGGAGACAACGGCGGCGATCGTCAACCTGTCGGAGCGACGGGCCTCTCGACGATGATGGTCAGGACGTCGTCGATCTCGCTGATCTCGACGACGCGTCCGCCCAGCTCAAGCATCAGATAGGAGGCGTCGATTC
>JADCBH010000361.1 GCA_020253595.1 Brevundimonas sp. | reverse complement strand
GACGCCATCCAGTCGGCGGGCAAGATCCCCGTGTCTATGGCGGCGCTGAAGGCCGACACCCTGACGCTGTCCGCTCACAAGCTTGGCGGACCGCAGGGCGTGGGCGCGCTTGTGCTGGGAGAAGGCCGCTCGGCGGTGCAGATCGTGCGGGGCGCGGGCCAGGAGCGGGGCCTGAGGGCCGGGACGGAGAACGTGCCGGGCATCCACGGCTTTGGCGTCGCTGCCGAGTGCGCAGTGCGGGACCTGCCGGCCGCGCAGTCGCATGCGGTCTGGCGCGATGACGCCGAGGCGGCCGTCGAGGCGGCCGGGGCGACCATCATGGGCAAGGGCGCTCCGCGTTTGCCCAACACGCTGTTCCTGTCGGTACCGGACTGGGACAGCCCGCAGGCCCTGATCGTTCTGGATCTGGACGGCGTCATGGTCTCGGCCGGCAGCGCCTGTTCGTCGGGCAAGACCAAGCCGAGCCGGGCCATCGTGGCGATGGGGCGACTGGATCTGGCGACCGGCGGCGTGCGCGTCTCTGGCGGCTGGGGCACGACGAAAGACGATTGGTCGCGCTTCTCCGACGCCTGGACGCGCGCCTATGCGAGGCAACGCGCCCGCCACAACGAGCGCGCGAAGGAAAACGCCTAAGCCATGGCCGCTGTTCAGGAAACCATCGACGCCGTTGCCGCACTGGAAAAGTACGAGCACGGCTTCACCTCCGACATCGAGACCGAGTTCGCCCCGCGCGGCCTCAACGCCGACATCGTGCGCTTCATCTCCGAGAAGAAGGGTGAGCCCGAGTGGATGCTGGAGTGGCGTCTGGCCGCCTATGAGCGCTGGCTGGCCATGGAGGAGCCCACCTGGGCCTCGGTGAAGTACGAGCCGGTCGATTACCAGTCGCTGTTCTACTACGCCGCGCCCAAGAAGAGGGACGGGCCCAAGTCTCTGGACGAGGTCGATCCGGAAATCCTGGAGATCTACAAGAAGCTGGGCATTCCGCTGAAGGAGCAGGAGGTCCTGGCGGGCGTCGAGGGCGCCCCCCGCTATGCGGTCGATGCCGTGTTCGACAGCGTCAGCGTGGTGACGACCTTCAAGGCGGAGCTTGCCAAGGTCGGCGTGATCTTCATGCCGATTTCTGAGGCCTTGCGGGAATATCCCGAGCTGGTGCGGCAATATCTGGGATCGGTGGTGCCGGTCTCGGACAACTATTTCGCGGCCCTGAACAGCGCGGTCTTTTCGGACGGGTCGTTTGTCTACATCCCGCCAGGCGTGAAGTGCCCGATGGAGCTGTCGACCTATTTCCGGATCAATGCATCCCAGACCGGACAGTTCGAGCGTACCCTGATCATCGCCGACAAGGGCAGCTATGTGAGCTACCTCGAGGGCTGCACGACCCCGATGCGCGACGAGAACCAGCTGCACGCGGCAGTGGTCGAGCTGGTCGCGCTGGACGACGCCGAGATCAAGTATTCGACGGTGCAGAACTGGTACCCCGGCGACGCCGAGGGCAAGGGCGGCATCTACAACTTCGTCACCAAGCGCGCCGACTGCCGGGGCGACCGGTCCAAGGTCAGCTGGACCCAGGTCGAGACCGGATCGGCGGTGACCTGGAAGTACCCGTCCTGCGTCCTGCGCGGCGAGGAGAGCTCGGGCGAGTTCTATTCGATCGCCATCACCAACGGACATCAGCAGGCCGACACCGGCACCAAGATGATCCACCTGGGCAAGAACTCGAAGAGCCGGATCATCGCCAAGGCGGTCTCGGCGGGTAAGTCGGACTCCACCTATCGCGGGCTGGTCTCGGTGCATCCGAAGGCGACGGGGGTGAGGAACTTCACCCAGTGCGATTCCTTGCTGATCGGCGGCGACTGCGGCTCCCATACCGTGCCCTATATCGAGGCCCGCAACGGCTCGGCCCAGCTTGAGCACGAGGCGACGACAACGCGCCTGTCCGACGACCAGCTATTCTATGCCCAGCAGCGCGGTTTGAGCCAGGAAGAGGCGGTCGCCCTGCTGGTCAACGGCTTCGTCCGCGACGTCATGCAGAAGCTACCGATGGAGTTCGCCGTCGAGGCGCAGAAGCTGGTGGCGATCTCGCTGGAAGGGAGCGTGGGATGAGCGAAGCCATGGCAACCATTTCCATCCCCCTCGAAGCCGACGCTTATGACCGTCTGAAGCGGGCCGCTGCCGAGATCGGCATGCCGGTCGAGGCCTTTATTGCTTCCGCCGCGGAACGGGTCGCCGCCGACAACGAGGCCCAGTTCGGCTCGCCCTTGTCCGCCGAGCAGATCGCCTCGATCCGGCGGGGCCTGGAAGATGTCGCGGCCGGACGCACGTTCAGCCACGATGAGGTCTTCGGCGAACTGAAGGCCCGATATGGTCGATGAGGTCCGTTCGATGGTCGAAGGAGGCGCGAGACGCGCAACGCGACTGGCTGGACTATCTGGAGAGCCAGGATCGGCGTCTGACCGACCGAGCGCTTGCCGAGAGCGAGGCCTTGTCGCTCCGGATTGGCAATCGGCCGTTCGCCTATCGACCGTCGCGCTGGACGGGTCTGCGCGAAGCCAGCCTGCTCCGCTGGCACAAGGTTCTCGTCTTTCAGGTTCTCGAAGCGGAGGTCCTGATCCTATCCCTCTACGACGCGCGGCAAGACCTAACGCGCGTTCAGCCCAAGCCAGAAGCTAACTGATGCTCTCCATCTCCAACCTCCACGTCTCCGTCGGCGACAAGCCGATCCTCAAGGGGCTGACGCTCGACGTTCCGGCGGGCGAGGTGCACGCCATCATGGGGCCGAACGGGGCCGGCAAGTCGACGCTCGGCTATGCTCTGTCGGGTCGGCCTGGCTATGAGGCGACCGAAGGTGCGGTCGAATGGCGCGGTGAGAGCTTGCTGGATCTGGAGCCTGCCGAGCGTGCGGCGAAGGGCGTGTTCCTGTCGTTCCAGTATCCGATCGAAATCCCGGGTGTGCCGGCTCTGACGTTTGTGCGCACCGCGCTGAATGCCCAGAAGCGCGCGCGCGGCGAGGACGAGGTGTCCGCGCCGGACTTCCTGAAGCAGGTCAAGGCGGCGTCCAAGGCGCTGAAGATGAACTTTGACATGCTGAAGCGGCCGCTCAACGTCGGCTTCTCCGGCGGTGAGAAGAAGCGGATGGAGATCCTGCAGATGGCGCTCCTGGAGCCGTCGCTGCTGATCCTGGACGAAACGGATTCCGGCCTCGACATCGATGCCCTGCGGATCGTGTCGGAAGGCGTGAACGCGCTACGGTCG
>JADCBH010000360.1 GCA_020253595.1 Brevundimonas sp. | reverse complement strand
TCGGTGTAGCGCATGGCGGCGGGCGGATCGCCGTCGACCGAGCCGAAGTTGCCCTGGCCGTCGATCAGCATCAGCCCCATGGAAAAGGGCTGGGCCATCCGCACCATGGCGTCATAGATCGCGCCGTCGCCATGCGGGTGATAGCGGCCCATGACGTCGCCGACGATGTTGGCCGACTTGACGTACTTCCTGTCGGAGGTCCGCCCCTCCTCGTGCATCGCATAGATGATGCGGCGGTGGACGGGTTTCAGTCCGTCGCGCGCGTCCGGCAGGGCGCGGCTGACGATAACGCTCATGGCGTAGTCGAGGTACGAACGCTTCAGCTCGTCCTCGATCGTGATGATGGCGATGTCGCCAGAGTTCGAGGGGCCCGAATCAGAAGGGCCGGCCCCGCCTCCGCTGGCAGGCGGCAGGGCGTCGTCGATGGGTTCGTCGGTCAAGGAAATCGGGGCTCAGACAGCCGGAATCGGAACGTGATCCTCTGTCACGTTTTCTAGCATCTTGCGGGACCGCCCGCAAAGGCGAGCCTGTCCGAATGGCCTCAGGAAGAGGCCTGCTCAAACAGACCGTTCACGGTGTTCCAGTTGACCACGTTCCACCAGGCGGCGAGGTAGTCCGCACGCCGGTTCTGGTACTTCAGATAATAAGCGTGTTCCCAGACATCGACGCCCAGCAAAGGCGCACCACGCTGTTCAACCGTGTCCATCAGCGGGTTGTCCTGGTTCGGCGTCGAAGTGATGGCGAGCTTGCCGTCGGCCCAGATCAGCCAAGCCCAGCCAGACCCGAATCGGCCGGTCGCGGCGGCGTTGAACTGCGTCTTGAAGGCGTCCATCGAGCCGAAGTCGGCTTCGATCTGGCGCAGCAGCGCCGGAGATGGCTCGCCGCCCTGACCGACCGGTGCCATCATCGTCCAGAAGACGGAGTGGTTGTAGTGCCCGCCCGCATTGTTGCGGACTGAAACCGGCAGGCTGGACGCCCGGGCCAAGAGAGCTTCGACCGGCTGGTTCAACGACGGGTCGGAGGCTGCGGCCGTGTTCAGGTTGTTGACGAACGCCTGATGGTGCCGCCCGTGGTGGATTTCCATGGTGCGCGTGTCGATGGAGGGCTCAAGCGCGTTGGCCGCATAAGGGAGCGGCGGAAGGGTGAACGGCCCTGCAGGCGGTGTGGACTGCGGCATGGCCGCTATGGCCGTGGAGGCCACGAGAGCGATCCCGAGGATCAGGCCCGAACCAAGTAATGAACGACGACGCATATGATTTTCCTGTTACCGGGAAAACGAACCCCAGATGGCCATAACGCGAAAATCGCTCCATGGATCAGCGCCAGAAAGTCGCGCCGGCACCCTAGGCCTTCGCCGCGCCGGCCCTGAGCCCCCGCTCGGCAAGCGCAACCACCGCAACGCCGCCCATGGTCAGGGCCGCGCCGAAGAGGATCTGGGGCGTCAGCACGTCGCCGAGGAAGCCCCAGCCAATGGCGATGGACACCACCGGGGTGGCCAGGAAATAGGGCGTGATGCGTCCGGCCTCTCGCCGCTGGACCAGCCAGAAGACGAGGGTCGTCGCCGCCACGGACGACAGGATGCCGGCCCACAGCAGCGTGCCCCAGACCAGCGGCGTCGCCGAGCGGATCAGCTCGATCTGATCGCGCTCGAAGATCGCGGAGCCGAAGGCGAGCGTCGGAAGGGCGGTCAGGGCGAGCAGGCCCTGCATCTTGAGAGGGGGGATGGAGGTGGTGCGCCGGGCGATCACCGTCGTCATGGCCCAGGCGGCGCTGGCGGCGATGATGACCAGAAGCGCCGGCCAGTCATGCAGGGCATGCGGGTCCGCCGCCATCCAGGCCACGCCGACCAGGGCGACCACCAGGCCGAGAAGCGCGAAACGCGTCAGCCGCTCACCCAACAGCAGGAAGGCGAACAGGGCGGTGAACGGAATCCACAGCTGGGCCGCGACCGAGGCCGGGCTGACATCGTCCGCCAGCCAGAAGCCGATGTAGATCAGGCCATAGTGCAGCGGTCCGCCCAGCAGCACGATCAACAGAAGACTCTTCCAGTTTGGAAACGGCGGCCGCACAAACGGAACGAGGCAAACCGAGGCGATCGCGAACCGCAGCGCGCCGGTCAGCAGGGGCGGCAAGGTCTCGGTCGCCACCTTGGCGGCAGCATTGTTCGCCCCCCAGATCACCACGATCGCAACAATGGCACCGACCTCCAGAAGGGTCAGCGGGCTGGATATCTTGGCGGCGGGAGCGGTCACCGGCCGGTCATGGCACAGGCGACCGGACCATGCGCGTCACACTGGGTGACAGGGCGTTTCCGTTGACATGTACAGGTCGTATCTCCAACATGGACATATGCTGGAGATCACCGCCACCGATCTGCGCAAGGACCTGTTCAAGGTGCTGGATCGCCTGTCCCAGGGCGAGGAGGTGCGTGTGCGTCGGCGAGGACAGGTGTTGAAACTGAAGGCGATCCACTCACCGGACGATCTGCTGACCGAGCATCAGCGCAAGTTCCAGGCTGCGCTGGCCAGCGGCGTTCGCGAGGATTGGGCTGACTTCGATCCGGGCGACATCACGGACAACCGGCACTTCGAGTGGACGCCCGAGGACAACTGAGCTGGCCGTTCACCTGGACACCCATGTTCTGCTTTGGCTGGCTCAGAAACGAGCCACAGCGTTGGGCGAAAAAGCATTCCAGCTCGCGCGCCAAAACGCCTGGATCATCTCTCCAGCTGTCTTGCTGGAGCTTGAGATTCTC
>JADCBH010000036.1 GCA_020253595.1 Brevundimonas sp. | reverse complement strand
TCCGAACAGGCCGACGAACGGCGAGGCAGTGGCGACCACCGACAGCACGCCCAGACCTTCCTCCACCCTCTGGCCCTCGCGCGCGATCAGGCTGTCCAGCGCCCGGTCGATGCGGGTGATCAGCAGGTTGCCCTGGGTATCGGTCAGGGGACCCTTGGCCCGCGTCTCGCGCCAGTCCGACAGGGCGATCTGCAGCATGCGCGGCAAGGCGTGGCTGGGCTCCGGCCCAGCCTGGGCAGCGACATCCTCCAGGGACCGGCCGGACGCGATGGACTTCTCGAACTCATCCGCCTGGCGGTTCAGAGCCGTAAAGCGAAAGGCCTTGTCGATAATGACGGTCCACGACCACACCGAGGCGATCACCAGGCCGACCATCACTGACTTCACCACCCAGTCGGCGGCCATGAACAGATAGATCGGGTCCAACAGGTTTGCGTCTGCGGCTTCGGCGGTCATGTGGTCGTCCCGGATGCGAGCTGCGGTCAATCCAGCGACCGCGCATGGCTGTTCTAAGGCAGATCGGGCCGGGAAGTCCCTAACGCCGCCTGCCGGAATCTGACGACCGGCGATCTGTGGCGCGAAAGACTCAAGTCCCGCCCGTCAGCCAGGGGGTCACCGCCTCGACCAGGGCCCGCGTCGGCCGCCGGGGGCGACCGTCCAGGTGGATGCACACCGCCGTGACATCGGCCCGGCACATCACCTCACCGTCACGCTCGATGGTCTGTGAGATCATCAGGCGAGGTCCACGGATCGCCCCGTAGCGGGTTCGGACCAACAGGGCGTCGTCGATCCGGGCGGGTCTGACGAAGGTCAGCTTCATCTCGGCCACGACAAAGGCCAGCGGCGCGTCGTCATCCAGAAGCTGGGCATGGCCGATGCCGATGGCGCGCAGAAAATCCGACCGCCCCCGCTCGAAATAGCGGACGTAGTTGGCGTGATAGACGACGCCGGTGAAGTCGGTGTCTTCATAGTAGACCCGCACCGGCAGCAGGTGATCGCGCCCGTCGAACCGGCCGAAGGTGGGGGTGTCGGTCATCGCCCCTCCCCGAACAGGTCCGGCGCGCTCGCGGGCTTGGGCGGTTCCGCCAACCCCAGATGCGCATAGGCCCTGGCGCACGCCATGCGACCGCGCGGCGTCCTCTGGATGAAGCCCTGCTGGAGCAGGTAGGGCTCGATCACGTCCTCGACCGCGTCGCGCGCCTCGGCGATGGCGGCGGCCAGCGTGTCCATCCCGACGGGACCCCCGCCATAGTTCTCGATCAGGGCCTTGAGGAAGCGACGGTCATTGGCATCCAGCCCCGCCTCGTCGATCTCCAGACGACTGAGCGCGCGGGCCGCCACGAGCTTGTCAATGACGGCTGCGCCTTCCGCCCCCGCGAAGTCGCGCACCCGCCTCAACAACCGTCCCGCCACCCTGGGCGTGCCGCGAGACCTTGACGCAATCTCGCGCGCGCCGTCGTCGTCGATCGGCGCGCCCATCTTGCGTGCCGCCCCGGTGATGACGCGGACCAGCTCATCGGGCGTGTAGAACTCCAGCCTCAGCGGAATGCCGAACCGGTCCCTCAGCGGCGTGGCGAGCAACCCCGCCCGCGTCGTCGCCCCCACCAGGGTGAACGGCGCCAGATCGATCCGCACCGACCGCGCCGAGGGCCCCTCGCCGATGATGAGGTCCAGCACATGGTCCTCCATGGCCGGATACAGGATCTCCTCGACCGTCGGGGCCAGGCGGTGGATCTCGTCGATGAAGAGGACGTCGCGCGGCTCAAGGTTGGTCAGGATCGCCGCCAGATCCCCCGCCTTGGCCAGGATCGGCCCGGAGGTGGCACGGAAACCGACGCCCAGTTCGCGCGACACGATCTGGGCCAGCGTGGTCTTGCCCAGTCCCGGAGGCCCGAACAGCAACACGTGGTCCATCGCCTCGCCGCGCCCGCGCGCCGCCTCGATGAAGACCTTCAGATTGCCCTTGGCCTGCTCCTGGCCGACGAAGTCCGACAGGGTCTGTGGCCGCAGGGCGCGGTCATGAGCCTCGCCGGGCGCGGGCTGGGGAGAAATCAGGCGCTCATCCGTCATGCAAAACCTCCCTTCTCCCCTTGCGGGAGAAGGTGGCCCGGAGGGCCGGATGAGGGGTGAAACTCGGTTCTCAGGCCTGGGGCAAGACCAAACGTCTTGGCCGCATCCTCGTACCCCTCATCCGTCAGCCTTCGGCTGCCACCTTCTCCCGCAGGGGGAGAAGGAAACCGAAGCGCTCTCATCGCCCGAGCTCCTGCAACGCTGCCCGGATGACAGCCGACAGCTCCGCCTCCTCACCCAGACGGATCAGGGCCTGATCGACCGCGCGACGCGCGCTGACCTCGGCCACGCCCAGACCCAGCAGGGCCGAGACGGCTTCACCAGTGACGCTGGGCAAGGGCGCGGTGACCTCGACGTGAACACCGGGCGCAGACGGGGTGAACGACACCTCCCCCAGCGGCTTGCCCTTCAGCTCGGTCACGATGCGCAGCGCCAGCTTGGGCCCCACACCGTTGGCGCGCCCGACCGCGGCCTTGTCCTCGCGCGCCACAGCCGAGGCCAGTTCGCCCGGCGGCAGCACATCCAGCACCGATAGCGCCGCCTTGGGCCCTACCCCCTGGATACCCAGCAGCGTTGTGAAGGCTCGCCGCTCGTCCCGCGTCAGGAAGCCATAGAGCCTCGGACCGTTCTCGGCCGACCAGCTCTGCTCGACATGCAGCGTCGCCTCGTCGCCGGGTGCGGGCAGGCGCTGCAACGTCCGCGCGCCACAGCTCACGACATAGCCGACGCCGGCGCAGTCGATCAGGCAATGGCCTTCCTCGACCTCGGCCAGCACACCGCGCAGACGCCCGATCATGGGTGTCTCCTCCCCATGCTTCGCATGGGGAGGTGGCGCGGCGCGCTTTCGCGCCGTGACGGAGGGGTTCCTGCCGCGACCAGAGCCCCTCCGTCTCCTCCGCTGCGCTTCGGAGCCACCCCCCCATCGCTGCGCGACAGGGAGGAGAACCGCCGCAACTGCGCATGGGTGATGGCCACGGCCAGGGCGTCGGCGGCATCGGCCTTGACCTCGCCACAGGTGGGCAGGAGGCGTTTCACCATGAAGGCGATCTGGGTCTTGTCGGCATGCCCGGCCCCGACCACCGCCTTCTTGATCAGATTCGGCGAATACTCCGCCACAGACAGCCCCGCCCGAGCGGGGGCCAGTATCACCGCCGCCCGCGCCTGACCCAGCTTCAGCGTCGAGGCCGGATTGACGTTGACGAACACCTCCTCGATCGCCGCCTCGTCACAGCCGTGGGCAGCGCAGACCTCGCCGACCTTGTCCAGCAGCCACAGCAGGCGCTCGGACAGGGGCAGGGTGTCAGGCGGACTGACCACGCCATGCGCGACCCACGACAGTCGCGACCCTTCAGAGACCACGACACCCCATCCGGTGCGCCGAAGGCCGGGGTCGAGTCCCAGGATTCGAGTCGTTGCGTTCGCCATCCGTTCCAGTCATGCCGCAAACAGGGTTAGCGAACAATGACCGTCGCGATCAGCCCGCCTGGCGCGGCTCGGGGGTGAAGCGCATGGTGAAGCGGACCTGTCCCGCCTCGGCGACCCCGTCGACTGTCCGAGGCGACAACCGGGCTCGGCCGACGGCCTCCAGCGCCGCCACGCGAAAGCCTCGACCCATCGGGTCTTCACTCGCCACCTGACAGGCTTCCAACAGGCCCGTGGTCGTCACACGACAGATGAGGACCACCGTGCCAGCGACCATCTCGCCGTCGCGCGAGACGGGATAGTCCGGGCTGGGAACATCGATCCACCGCGGCGGGACCACCGTGCGCCCCGCATCGTCCGCGAAGGCCCCGCTGCTAGGTATGGCCGCGTCCGCCGTGTCGGGCGGCGCGATGACGCTCGCCTCGTAGACGACCGAGGTCTGGGTTCGCGATCGCTGGATGGCGTCCCTGAGGGCGACGCCCGCTTCTCCCAGCCGCTGCGAGACCGCCCAGGACAGCCCGCCGATCAGAAGGAGCGCGATCGCCCAGGCCGCGACGGTGACAAACAGACCGCCACGCGACGCCCGACGCGCGGTCTCTGGCTTTGCTCCGGCGTCTGGCTGGTCCATCCCCTACCCCGCGTACTTCGCCAGGTCCTCGTCCGAGATGTCCTCGTTGGAATAGACGTTCTGCACGTCGTCCTCGGTATCGAGGGCGTCCAGCAGCTTCATCAGGGTGCCCACCGTCTCGCCCGTCACCGGCACGGTCGATTGCGGCTTCCAGACGATGGCGGTGGACTTGGGGTCGCCCAGGACCTTGGACATGGCCTCTGCCACCTCGTTCAGGTCCTCGAAGGCGGTCCAGATGGTGTGGCCGGGTGCGTCTTCATAGATGTCGGGCTTGACCAGATCGCTCTCGACGTCCTGGGCACCGGCCTCGATGGCGGCCTCCATGACGGCGTCCTCGGTGCCCGCTTCCGCCGGATAGATGATGCAGCCGACCCGGTCCCACATGAAGGCCACCGAGTTCATCTCGCCCAGCGCCCCGCCGTTCTTGGTGAAGGCCGCACGGACGTTCGATCCCGCCCGGTTCCGGTTGTCGGTCAGGGCCTCGACGATGATCCCGACGCCGCCGGGGCCCCTGCCCTCGTAGCGGATCTCCTCCATCGTATCGACGTCGCCGGAGCTGGCCTTGTTGATGGCGCGCTGGATGACGTCCTTGGGCAGGCTCTCGGCCTTGGCGTTGTTCACCGCCAGGCGCAGGCGCGGGTTCATGGCCGGGTCGGGCATGCCGGACTTGGCCGCGACTGTGATGTCTCGCGACAGCTTGGAGAACAGCTTGGACCGGGCCGCGTCGGCGCGACCCTTCTTGTGCATGATGTTCTTGAACTTGGAATGGCCGGCCATGTTTGTCTCGTAAGGGCGCTAACGCTCGCGACGCGGTCGCTCGCTGCTTGAGCGCGATCAGGTCTGGGTCGGCCGCATCTAGCCTATGGCTGCTGGCCTGTCACGACGGACGGGGCGGAACCGCACCCGCCGACGAGGGTTGAAGACGCGACCCTGCCGGAGCCGCACCATGCAAGCCGAAGACACCCTCTACGAAGACCAGACCGACGACGAAGCCGACATCGTCGAATGGTACAAGGCGCGGCCCCTGACGGTCTCCACCGCCGTGGCCAGCGGCTCCATCATCGCCGCCTTCACGCTCGGCGTCCTGACCGCCGTCGGCGCGCTCGCCCTGCTCGGCTACATGGACGACTAGGTCGCCAGGCTCGCCAGGAACCCGCGCATCCCTTCGCTCAGCGGCACGGGGCGGTTCGTCTCGCGGTCCACATAGACGTGGACAAAGAAGCCCACGGCCGCCGCCTCTTCCTCGTTTTTCTTGAACAGGCCGATCTCGTAGCGCACCGAGGAGTTGCCAACGTGCGCGACCCGTACGCCCGCCTCGATCTCGTCCGGAAACGCCGTTGGCGAGAAGTACCGGCACCCCGTCTCGGCCACCAGGCCGATGACCTTGCCGTGGTGGATGTCCAGCTGGCCCGACACCACCAGAAGCCGGTTCACCGCCGTGTCGAAGAAGGAATAGTAGACCACGTTGTTCACATGGCCGTAGACGTCGTTGTCCATCCAGCGCGTCGAGATCGCCTGAAAGCGGCGATAGTCGTTCCGGTGCGTGCGTTCGATGGTTCCGGCCATGTCAGTCCTTTGGGGCGCTGACGCCCGGCTCGCGGAGCCGCGCGACTTAAGCGCAGTTGGGTGGGTTTCCTCGGCGCGTCTGATGCACGCCTGACCCCGACGCTCGGGCTTGGCCTCCGCCACGTCAAGCGCCTATCGAAGGTCATTCGTCGAACGGGGCCGCCATGTCACCCATCACCGCTCGTGCCGCCGTCCTGCGCCAGTCCGGGGCCGCTCGGCCCTATGCAGACAGCCGCCCGCTTGGCCTCGAGACCGTCACGCTGGATCCGCCCGGCCCGGGTGAGGTGCGGGTCGCCATCAAGGCTGCAGGTCTTTGTCACTCCGACCTCAGCGTGATCAACGGCGACCGGCCCCGCCCCCTGCCCATGGCCCTGGGCCACGAGGCGGCGGGGGTCGTTGAGGCACTCGGAGAGGGCGTGTCCGATCTTGCGATCGGCGACCCCGTTGTCATGGTCTTCATGCCGTCCTGCGGTCACTGTGCCCCCTGCGCCGAAGGCCGTCCGGCGCTGTGCGAACCCGGCGCGGCGGCGAACGGCAAGGGCGAACTCCTGTCCGGCGGCCGCCGCGTGTTCCGCGAGGGTGAGCCCCTGAATCACCACCTCGGCTGCTCCGCCTTCGCCGAGCGGGCTGTGGTGTCCCGCCGCTCGCTGGTGAAGATCGATCCGGCCTTGAGCTTCGAGGAGGCCGCCCTGTTCGGCTGCGCCGTCCTGACCGGCGTGGGCGCTGTCGTGAACACGGCCCAGGTCCGCGCGGGCCAGAGCGTCGTCGTTGTTGGTCTGGGCGGTGTGGGTCTGGCCAGCGTGCTCGGCGCGCTGGCCTGCGGGGCCTCGCCGGTCGTGGCGGTCGATCTGTCCGAGGAGAAGCTGGCGCTGGCCCGCACCTTGGGTCCCGTCCACACCGTCAATGCCGCAGCCCCCGACGCCGTCGATCAGGTCCGCGCGCTGACGAACGGCGGCGCCGACGTCGCCATCGAGATGGCCGGGTCGGTCCGGGCTCTGGAAGCGGCGTGGAAGATGACCCGGCGCGGCGGTCTGACGGTCACCGCCGGCCTGCCGCCGCCGGACGCGGCCCTGCCGGTCAACGTCGTCTCCCTCGTCGGAGAGGAGCGGACCCTGAAGGG
>JADCBH010000359.1 GCA_020253595.1 Brevundimonas sp. | reverse complement strand
CGCTCCGGGGGAGGATCAACTTGCATCATCTGCCCCAACGCCCATGTCTCGGGCGTCGGCGATCCGACAGTCGCCCGTCAGAAGCGGCAACGGATCGTCAGGGGTTGGGCTTTAAGGACATCGGCGCATGGCGCGGGATTACTATGACGTGCTGGGGGTCGACCGGGGGGTCGATGCCGCCGGCCTGAAATCCGCCTATCGCAAACTGGCGATGGAGCATCATCCGGACCGCAACGGCGGCTCCGAGGAGTCCATGGCGAAGTTCAAGGAGATCTCGGAGGCCTACTCGGTCCTGTCCGACGATCAGAAGCGGGCCGCCTACGACCGTTTCGGCCATGCGGGTGTGAACGGCCAGGGCGGCGGCGGCTTCGGCGGCCAGCAGGGTTTTCACGACGTCAACGACATCTTCGCCCAGGTTTTCGGTGATGCGTTCGGCGACGTCTTCGGCGGCCGTCGCCAGTCGACGGGACCCCGTCGCGGGTCGGACCTGCGCTTCGACCTCGAGATCACGCTGGAACAGGCCTATCAGGGGGCCGAGGTCGAGATCGCGGTGCCCACGACCGTCACCTGCGAGACCTGCACCGGATCGGGTGCCAAGCCCGGCGCCAAGCCCTCGACCTGCGGCACCTGCAACGGCGCGGGACGCATCCGCCAGGCGAACGGCTTCTTCCAGATGGAGCGGACCTGCCCGTCCTGCGGCGGCGCTGGCCAGCGCCTCGCGGCGGCCGACGTCTGCACCACCTGTCAAGGCCACGGACAGGTCCGCAAGACCCGCAAGCTCGCCCTGAAGATCCCGGCTGGCGTCGACGACGGGTCGCGCATCCGCCTGTCTGGCGAGGGCGACGCTGGGACGCGCGGCGGCCCGCGCGGCGACCTCTATGTCTTCCTGTCGGTTGTGCCCCACGACCTGTTCGAGCGCGACAACCTCGATCTGCTCGTCACCGTGCCGGTGCCCATGACGGTCGCGGCGCTCGGCGGCGAGATCGAAGCGCCCTGTCTGGTCTCCAGCGCCTGTGATGGCCAGTGCAAGGCCCCGGTCAGCGTCCCGGCAGGAGCCCAGACCGGAAAGACCGTCCGCATCAAGGGCAAGGGCATGCCGCACCTGAACGGCCGCCAGCGTGGCGATCTTGTGGTCGAGCTGTTCGTCGAGACGCCGACCGACCTTACGCCCCGCCAGAAGGAGCTGATGCAGGAACTGGCCGCCTCCTTCGGCGAGGATCAGAGCCCGCGAAACTCCTCTTTCGCCGGCAAGGCCAGGCGGTTCTGGGCGGACATTCTGGGGGCCGACGAGCCCCGCCGCGAAAGCGCCCAGTGATCTGGGTCACTGGCCGGGGGAGCTAGGATTTGAGCGACATCTTCCATGTCGGCATCTCGGGTGCGCGCGGCCGGATGGGCCGGGCCGTCAGCCAGGTTCTGGACGCCCGCGAGGACGTCATGGTCGCCACCCGCTTCGACTGGGGCGAGACACCCGATCTGTCGCTGTGCGACGTCGTCATCGACTTCTCGACGGCCGAGGCCTCGGTGGCGCTCGCCCGGTCCTCGGCCGAGCGCGGAGGGCCAGCGCTCGTCATCGGTTCGACGGGGTTCTCGCCCGAGCAGGACGCGGAAATCCTCAAGGCCGCCGAACGCATCGCCATCGTCCGCAGCGGCAACTTCTCGCTGGGCGTCAACATATTGATTGGCCTGGTCGAACATGCCGCCCAACGACTCGACGCCCGCGACTGGGACATCGAGATCACCGAGGCCCATCACAGAAAGAAGGTCGATGCGCCGTCCGGCACCGCCCTCATGCTGGGCGAAGCCGCCGCATCCGGGCGGGGCCACGACCTCCCGGCTCTGCGCACCGCGCCCTACGACGGCGTCGGCGAGGCGCGCGAGAGGGGCAAGATCGGGTTTTCCTCGATCCGCGCGGGCGGGATCGTCGGCGAACACACCGTGCTCTTCGCGTCCGAGGACGAGGTCGTGACGCTCAGCCACTCCGCCATCGACCGCAGCCTGTTCGCCCGCGGCGCCGTCGCCGCCGCCGCCTGGGTCCGCAGCCGACGCCCGGGGCTCTACGACATGCAGGACGTGCTCGGCTTCCGGCAAGCGTAACGACCGATACTGACGCATTGGTCCCTTATGATGGGTCCGATGAGCAGAGCGATTGGACTCCATGCACGACTTGGACGGCATGGACTCCTTGCACGAGCTACACCCGATCCGGCCCTCGAGGGTCAGAACGGGCGCCGCTCGAACTCCAGGAAGATCGGATCGGTGTCGCCCAGCCGCTTTTCCTCATAGCGAGTGACCACATGGTCCGCCGGCGCGACCGTCCAGTCCGCCTTCTCGTCCGCCAGCCAGACGAAGCCCGGCGTCGCGATCAGCCGCTCCAGCGCCCAGCCGGCATAGTCCTTCCAGTCCGTGACGAACCGCAACCGCCCGCCCGGCTTCAGGACCCGCGCCAGCTCGACCGCGAACTCCGGCTGGATCAGGCGCCGCTTGTTGTGCCGCGCCTTGTGCCAGGGGTCGGGGAACAGGATCATGACCCGGTCCAGGCTGGCGTCCGGCAGGGCCGCGACCACGGCCCGCGCATCGTCATCATGCAGCCTGACGTTCTTGAGTCCCTGCTCGTCGATATGCCTCAGCGCCGAGGCCACGCCATTGATGAAGGGCTCACATCCGATCATCAGGGCGTCCGGATGGCGCGCCGCCTGCGCCGCCAGATGCTCGCCCCCGCCAAATCCGATCTCCAGCCAGACCTCGGATGCGCCGGGCATAAGGGCCCGGACGTCGATCCTGCCCTCGGCCGGCACAGGCAGACGCACCGCCGGCATCAGGGTGTCGAACAGCGCGGCCTGACGCGGCTTGATCGGCCGCGACTTGATGCGGCCAAAGGATCGCAGGGGTGGATGAGTCATGCTGGGGATGCGGAATCAGGGATTAGGGGTGAGGTCCGTTTTGGACCTTCTTCTGTCGGGCTTCGGGGCAGGCAGCCGAAGCGGCTCGATCCACCTCTAATCCCTAGTCCCTATTCCCTAGTCCCTGAACCCTCAGACCAGCGCCTTCAGCTTGTCGACCAGATCGATCTTCTCCCAGCCGAAGCCGCCGTCGGCGTCCGGCTCGCGGCCGAAGTGGCCGTAAGCCGCCGTGCGGGCGTAGATCGGCTTGTTCAGGCCCAGATGCTCGCGGATGGCGCGCGGCGTGGCTCCACCGATCAGATCGAGGATGCCGGCCTCCAGCTTGGCTTCGGTCGCGCCGTTCTTGCCCGTGCCGTGCAGATCGACGTGGATCGACTGGGGCTTGGCCACGCCGATGGCATAGCTGATCTGGATGGTGCAGCGATCCGCCAGCCCAGCCGCCACCACGTTCTTGGCCAGGTAACGGCAGGCGTAGGCCGCGGACCGGTCGACCTTGGTCGGGTCCTTGCCCGAGAAGGCTCCGCCCCCGTGGGGCGAGGCACCGCCGTAGGTGTCGACGATGATCTTGCGACCCGTCAGGCCGGTGTCGCCGTCCGGCCCGCCGATCTCGAAGATGCCGGTCGGGTTGATGTGCCAGACGGTGTTTTCGTCGGTGAAGCCCTCGGGCAGGACCTCCAGGATGTAGGGCTTGACGAAGGCCGCGACCTCGGCGGCCTTGCCCTTGGCATGCTGGGTCGACAGCACGATCGAGGTGGCGCGGACCGGCTTGCCGTCCTCGTACTGGATCGTGACCTGGCTCTTGGCGTCGGGCTCCAGCAGGGTGCCGCCCGCATGGCGCACCTCGGCCAGGCGTTTCAGGATGTTGTGGCTGTACTGCAGCGTCGCCGGCATCAGCTCGGGCGTCTCGTTCGACGCATAGCCGAACATGATGCCCTGATCGCCCGCGCCTTCGTCCTTGTTGCCCGAGGCGTCAACGCCGACCGCGATGTCGACCGACTGGCCGTGCAGGCGGTTGATGAGCTCAAATGTGTTCCAGTGAAACTGGTCCTGCTCGTAGCCGATGTCCTTGACGGCCGCGCGCACCGCCGCCTCGATCTCGGCCTCGATGCCCGGCTCCCAGGAGTCCGTTTCCGAGTTCCAGATGCCCTGGCCCCGGATCTCGCCGGCCAGCACAACGAGGTTCGTCGTCGTCAGCGTCTCGCACGCGACCCGGGCGAAGGGGTCCTTCTTCAAGAACAGGTCGACGACGGTGTCGGAAATCCGGTCCGCGACCTTGTCGGGATGGCCCTCGGACACGCTTTCCGAGGTGAAGAGGAAGGACGAACGGGACAAGATCTGGCTCCGGAAGCTCGCGCGGACACGCCGCGTGGGCGCGAGACATATAAAGATATGTTTATGCGATCAAGGGAGGGCGCGCATGGGCAAGCTCTGGCTCCCGCAATGACCGCGGGACCACGGGAGGGCACATCATCCGCCGCGCCCATATCCTGGTGTCGTTAACGGGAATCCAACCCGTTGCAGGCAAGGTTAAGGATCAGAGACCCACAAGCGGGCGCGCGGGCTGGCGATGCAGAACGAGACGGGACCGCGTCCCCGCCGATTTCCCCGACTGACACACTTGTGGCCGGGCACCGGAACGGCCGTGGTCATCGTGGCGGCGCTCGTCGCCATTGTTGCTCTCATGGCCGGCTTGATCGGTGCGGCAAACAGGATCGACACCCTCTCGGCTCGCCACGACGCAAAGCTCGTCGCCAATGGCCTGGTCCTCAAGGACACCAGCCTGCGAACCTGCCTTGCCTCCGTCACGGTCTGGGACGACGCCGTCGTCCACCTGGACAATCGCTATGATGCAGCCTGGGCCGACACCAACATCGGCCATTATCTGGCGGCCGATTGCGAGGTGGCTCAGTCCTATCTGGTCGATGGGTCCGGACGGGTAATCGGCGCATGGCATGGAGACGAACCTGAGGCTCGAGAATTGCCGCCCGTGATCCGACCGGCGGCAGACGCGTTAATCGAGCGAATCCGGACCAGGGAAGCGAGCCGAGGGCGGCTTGCCCCGGGTCCTGCCCAACAAACCATGATCGCGGATACGATCGACGAGACCACCGTCGTCAGGACAGGATCTGAAGCGGTTGTGGTCGCAGCCAGCCTGATCCAGCCTGACTTTGGCACGGCCTGGCCCGCCGGTGCCCAGTCACCTGTTCTGATCGTGGTTCAACCGGTGAACGCCGGCTATCTCGACTGGCTGGGAAGCCACTTTCTTCTTGAGAACCTCCACGTCGAGCTTGACCCGCTTTCGCCTGTGCCGGCGGGTGAAGCGGCCGCGACCCTGCGCGATATCGCGGGCCGTCCGGTCGCGCGGGTCGACTGGCAGTACCGCCGACCGGCCAGTGATCTGGCGTCAGTCGTGGCTCCGTCAGTCGGTCTTCTCTTGCTGATCCTGCTTGGGGCGCCCGTGCTGACGATCCTGCGGGACCGTCGACAGAAAGCTCGGCTCAATGCCGCCATGGAGGCCGCCAGAGCCGCCTCGAACGCCAAGTCCCGCTTTATCGCCAACATGAGCCATGAGATCCGGACGCCCATGAATGGTGTGATGGGCGTTCTCCACCTCTTGCGTGGCAAGGGATTCGACGAAGGCAGTCATGAGTTGATCGAGGATGCGCTCTCGAGCGGCGCCCTTCTCCAGGGCCTGCTCAACGATGTCCTGGACCTGTCGCGCATTGAATCCGGCACGCTCGAGCTGGAGTTGGCTCCGCTTGATCCGCAGGCGCTGCTCCGCGACGTCGTCGGGCTTTTCAGGGCCCAGGCCGAGAGCAAGGGCGTCGATCTGAGGGCAAGCTATGCCGGTGACTCTGGCCTGTTCCTCGCTGACGGCCTGAGGCTCCGTCAGGTCTGCCTCAATCTCATTGGCAATGCCGTGAAGTTCACGAGCGCGGGTCAGGTCGAGGTCCGTTGCAGTGTCTCGGTCGCACCTACCGGGAACGGTTCCATCCTGCGACTTGAAGTCGAGGATACCGGCATGGGTATTCCTGCCGACTCTCAGGCGCAGATGTTCCGACGGTTCAGCCAGGCCGATGGATCAATCGGTCGGAGGTTCGGAGGAACGGGTCTTGGCTTGTCGATCTGCGAGGCCCTGATCACACTGATGGACGGCGAGATTGGCTTCACAAGCGAAGAGGGCAGGGGGTCGACCTTCTGGTTCGAGGTGGCTCTGGAGCCTGCCGCACGTACCCCAGAGGCGATCGCATCCCCGACGCAAGAGGTGAGGCCGACGTCAGCCAACGGCCTTCGCATTCTGGTCGTCGACGACAATCCGATGAACCTGAAAGTCGCCCAGCTTCTGCTTGAAGCCGTGGGAGCCGAAGTCGAGACTGCCGTTAACGGCAGCGACGGCGTTGACGCAGTTCGCGTTTCACCCTTCGACATCGTCTTGATGGATGTCCAGATGCCCGTGATGGACGGGATCAACGCGACAAGACATATAAGGCTTCTGCCGGGCAACCCGGCCAAAACCCCGATCATCGGCCTTACCGCCAATGTACTTCCGGCCCAGAGGCAGGAATACCTGGCGGCGGGAATGGACGATGTCGCCGAGAAGCCAATCAATCCGGCGCGCCTCCTGGCCCAGATTGCGGCCCTGGTGGAGCCGGAGGCCACTGCAAACGACCCCACACTTGCGAAGGAAGCCGCTGGACGTTGACCGGCCAGAGCAACGGTCGTCCGGGCCCAACCCCTTCCCGGTCCGGGCGAAGTGCGTGACTTCGGAGTTCCCAACTTGGGGTGCCTTCTGATGGGAGCGACCGGAACTCCGGCCTGCGCCATACCTGCATGCGAGGGTGCGCGTCAGGAGCAGGGGGTGGCTGGCGTCAGGATCGGCTGGAAGGGTCGACGGCCACCAATCCGGCGCTCCCGCGATGGCTGGATGAGCGACGGGCGTCAGTTTGTTCCGTTTCAATCTGGTGCTGAACGCCTGACGCTATGGGGTCTCGTGCAGGATGCTCGAGGCGCGTTCCGGATGTTTGCCGACGGCCGTGCTGTAGAAGATCGCCGCCCCCTCCATGTCGGCCACATAGTCGCCGCTAGGGAACAGGGTGGGTCCGATCGTGATCAGTTTGCGGGGGTAGTCGATGGAAACGAAGACGATGGGTACTTCAGCAGCCGCGGCGATGTTGTAGAAACCGGTCTTCCATCGATCGCCCGAAGCACGAGTGCCCTCAGGCGCGATCGTGAGGATGAACTGATCGCGGCGTTCGAACTCGGCCACCATGGTGCGTACGATGTCCCGCGCCTGGGATCGGTCAACCGGGACGCCGCCGAGATCGCGCAAGGCTCCGCCGAGGGGCCATCGGAACAGGGACGCCTTGCCGAGGAACTTCAGGTCCAGATCAAGCGCTACCGCAGCGCCCAGATAATAGACGAAATCCCAGTTGCTGGTGTGCGGGGCGCCAACGAGAACAAATTTCGGCATCTCTGGCCGCCGCCCTTCAACGCTCCAGCCCTGAAGCCTGAACAGCAGGCCGAGGGTCGTTTTCATTGCGTCGGCGAGGAAAGCCATGCCGCAGTTTCAGTCCATTCGGCGACGATGCACAAGCGCCGTTGGCGTCTGGCAAGCATGTCCTGTCAGCCGGCCGACTGATCGGCTCGCCTGAAAATCATCCAGAACAGCCAGACTCCGCCGTCGAACCTGCCATAACCGGATCGCCGAACGTGGATCGTCACGCCAGGGTGCCGATATCGCTGTTCGAGTTCACCTTCTGCCTGTCCTCCGTGATCCTGGGGTCAGGCCTCATGGCCAGAAGAGTAGGGTCGCGGCGAGAGCGACGGCGGACGGGATCGGTCCGGGGCGTGCGGCTCCGATGTTGTCGCTGAACTGACCCGCCGCCATGAACAGGCTGGCAGGACGTCCGCCTCGCTCTACCGTTTCCAGCGATTGTCCAGCGCCCTGTGAGGCCCGCAGGCCACCGGCGCTTCCCGATGACCCAGGCGGTTGCGATTGACGAGAGCGATCCCGCTCAGAACCTGTCGGCCGTCCACCTTGGACGTGGAAGTATTCTGGAGTGGTGGTGCGCTTAGGTGACTCGAACACCTGACCCCCTCATTACGAAGGCTACTCCAGCTTCGGCCGGCAAGCCTTGTGGGCAAAGGGATTGGGCCGGTTTTTGTTGAGAGCCAGCACCCCAACCCAGCCCCTTCCCAGTTTGGCCTGAGGGGGTCGCGGAGGCGTTTTCTAAGTTACGCGTTTTAACGTGGGAACGGCCAAAATTCCGACCTGCGCCATACCTGCACAAAACGCCGACAATGCTTCAGGGCTTCAGCGCGGCCACCAGTCCGTGAAAACCACCTCATTGCCGTCGCGGCGGGCGCGGGCCGCGCGGTCGTTAAGGTGCTGTTCGGTTTCCTCGCCGGGACACGGCCTGGGCGATCAGGGGGTAGCACCCTCTACGGGGCCCCGGTTCGTCGCTCGCGAAAGGTCGGTCCTGTTGGGAGGCAGGGCTTCGCGGGTCGATGGGGCAAGTTGGTCAAGCTCAGCTCTTTCATGAGTTCTCGCCACGATTGGGCTGACATCACCCCCTGCAGCGGCTTGCGCGGATATCGCCGGGGGCTTTGCGTTTGCCCGACACCGCGCCGCCTCGGCGCGGAAGCATCGAGGTTTCGGGCGATTGATCGCCAAGCGAACCGTCGGTAGCTTCAGCCTGTCGAATGATCGAGCAATGGGGACGCCAGTCCGATGATTGAGGCATTGATCCTGGCCGGCAGTCTGGCTTTGGTGCAAACGTCGGATGATTGCTCGCCGCGCGTGGAAAACGCTGTTGCGATCTGGTGGTTGCGTCCGCTTGAGCTCGCCCCAGGGGCGTCGGCGAGCTTGGCGGCGTACTGGATGGACAGGCCCAATTCACTTGAAAGAGCGCCCCGACATTGCGTCACCAACATCGCGTTTTCGCCTGAGGGGATAGTAGCGCTCGAAGCTGACGGGGTTTCGGCCAGGGTGATGGACGACGCCCCGTCGGCTGCCCTGGTTACAATTACCGGGCGCATTGGAGATCAATCTCTAGAGGCGCAGATCCGAGTTGTAAGACCGGAGGATGCCCCGCTCACGGGCAGTTGGCGACAGGCCATTGCAACCTGCTCGGAGGGCGTGGTGCCGGAACCCATCGAGGAGCTGGTCTTCAATGCGACGGGGGGATTCTCCGTCACCTGGACTCCGTTTGAGGTCTACAAGGACTATTGGGGCTCCTACCGGTTCGATCCAGCCTACCAGTCTTTCAGCGCCGAGGTTGAGGACGGCAACCAGCGTCCCGCAAACCTCGATCTTGCGGGCACAGCGTCACTTGTAGGCAATGAACTGATTTTGGAAGACGTTTGGTTCGGCGATCCCACGCGAATAGCCGCGGGGGGCGGGCGTTGCACGTATCGGTTCGTTCGTACCGGCACCCCAGGCTGATGACGGGTGCCCACGGTCTTGTCGGCCAAATGGTTTAGGCTGCTTAACCGGTGCTGTCAGGCTAACGCAAAAAGGTCTCCACTTGGGGCGGCTAAGCCGCTGACGGGGATGAGGCTCCGTGAAGCCGATTTCGTTCAAGCGCCACCGATTTCCAGCTGATGTGATCCGCCACGTGACCTGACTCCCTTTGGTCCCGCGCCCATAGGGGGAGCCCGCAGGTTCCTGGCCTCAGGCGAGCCAAACCCGAACGCAGCGCCCTGCCCACCGCCTACCCACGGCGAACCCACCGGAACGCGGCTTTCATCTCACCGCGCCCGCGGACCCAGCCCAGAGTGCCATTGGAGTGGTGGTGCCGCTTAGGTGACTCGAACACCTGACCCCCTCATTACGAATGAGGTGCTCTACCAGCTGAGCTAAAGCGGCCTGCCTGCTGGGCGCAATGCGCCCGGCGACGGAAGCGGCTCTTTATACGGCGGGCCCGGGCTTGCCAAGGGTCCCGAAAAGGGCGTCCTCGCTCGGAGTGGCGGCGATGCGGACCTCGGAGAAATTCAGGCCTGACAGCGGTGCCGCCGCGGCCGCAGAGATGGCGCAGGCGAAGCGGGGTTCGGTGGTCGGCCCCAGCGCGGCCAAGGCGTGTGCTGCACGAGGGCTGTGGATGAGGACCGTGTCCCAGGTGTCGGGGGGTCGATTCCCGGTCGCGCTGGTCTCGTAGACAGGCACACTGAGAACACGCGCGGCTGGGTCGACAAGGGCTGTGAGGTCTCCGGCGGGCTGAGCGGCCGTTGGGTTCAACAGGGTCAGGCCGCGCGCCTCCGTGCGGATGAGCGCTGCCAACGCGGTCAGATTGCCATCGGCGGAGCAGATGGACGTGAAGCCTGCCTCCGCGGCCGCCCGAGCCGTGGCGTCGCCGACGGTGAAGACGCGGGGGCCGCGGTCTGGGCTCAGGGCGGCGAAGGCCGCAACGGCATTGATGCTGGTGAAGACGAGGGCATCGATGCCCTTCAGGTCGACCTTGGCGGGAAGGGCCCGGACCTCCAGCAGCGGCAGGACAAGGGGCGTGAACCCTAGCGCGGCCAGTCGAGAAGCCGTCGCCTCGGCACCGGGGCTGGCGCGGGTGATCCAGACCTTCATGGCCTGAGGATCAAACCGCGACCCTCTGGTCCCCGGCCGCAGCATGGACCTGCTGACCAAGCTCCAGCCCGAGCGCCCGTGCCCGGCGTTCCGCATCCGGACCGGTAAGGTCGATCTGGCCCTTGCGACGCCAGCGGGCCGAGCCGTCAGGGGCCAGCATCTCGGTGGTGAGGGTGAGCATATCGCCCGCCACCGTGGTGTGGGCACCGACGGCCGTGCGGCAGGAGCCTTCCAGAGCGGTCATGGCCCCGCGTTCGGCGGCGACCGCGAGCCGTGTGTCGCGGTCGTCGAGCGCCCGGACCCAGGCGTGGTCGGTGTCGCCCTCGCGTGTCTGCAGCGCCAGGGCACCCTGTCCCGGCGCGGGCAGGAAGGTGTCGAGCGACAGATAGCCCCGCACAGCCTCGGCGCGACCCAATCGGTTCAGTCCCGAGGCGGCCAGAAGAATGGCGTCGAAGTCCCCTTCGGCTGCGCGACGCAGGCGGGTGTCGATGTTGCCCCTCAGCATTTCGATCTGCAGGTCGGGTCGCAGGGTCAGGGCCTGAGCCTGACGACGAAGCGAGGCTGTGCCGAGGCGTCCGCCCTGGGGAAGGTCTTCCAGCGTGTTGAAGTCGCGGCTGATGAAGGCGTCCCGGGCGTCCTCCCGCTCCGGGATCGCGGCGATCGTCAGGCCGGCGGGTTGTTCCGCGGGGACGTCCTTCATCGAATGGATGGCCACATCGATGCGGCCATCCAGCAGGGCCTCCTCGATCTCCTTGGTGAAGAGCGCCTTGCCGCCGACTTCCATCAGGCGGCGATCCTGAATCTGGTCGCCGGTCGTGACGATCTCGATCAGCGGCGTCTCTTCGATCGGCAGGTTCATGGCGGCGGCAATGGCCCGCTGCATCATGCCCGACTGGGCCAGGGCGAGAGCGGAGCGGCGGGTGCCTATGCGGATGGTGGGCATTCGGGTCCGTTGCGTCAGGGGGGCCGGGTCGTTACCTGACGCCGGTGGTTATTCTGACGGACCTTAGCAGCGAAAACGACGCGCCAAAGCCAAATGCCGACGCCGCGCAAGTCGCGAACCCTCCCGCCTCGCGCGATGGGGCTCTGACAGTCCTCGGCATCGAGACCAGTTGCGACGAGACCGCGGCCTCGGTGGTGCGACTGGCAGCCGACGGTGAGACGCAGGTCCTGTCGTCGATCATCCACAGCCAGATCGATGACCATCAGGCCTATGGTGGCGTCGTCCCTGAAATCGCGGCGCGTAGTCATGTCGAGATGATCGAGGGCGTCGCCGCCCGGGCGATGGCGCAGGCGGGTCTGGGCTATGGCGATCTGGACGGTGTCGGTGCCACCGCAGGCCCCGGGCTGGTCGGCGGCGTCATGGTGGGGCTGGGTTTCGGCAAGGCCGTCGCCCTTGCCAGGGGCCTGCCCTTCGTTGCGGTCAACCATCTGGAAGGCCATGCGGTCTCGGCGCGGCTGGGCGCGCGGGTCGATTATCCCTTCCTGCTCCTGCTCGTTTCAGGCGGCCACTGTCAGCTGCTGGAGGTGCGCGGTATCGGCGACATGAGCCGGCTGGGCACGACCATCGATGACGCGGCGGGCGAGGCCTTCGACAAGATCGCCAAGGCGATGGGGTTGGACTACCCCGGCGGCCCCGCGCTGGAACGGCTGGCGGCCGATGGCGACGGTAGCCGGTTCGAACTGCCGAGGGCTCTTCTGGGACGCAAGGATTGCGATTTCTCGTTTTCAGGCCTGAAGACAGCCGCTTCCCGTGCCGCCCAGACGCTCCAGACCGATCAGGACCGGGCTGATCTGGCGGATGCGGTCCAGACCGCCATCGCGCGACAACTGTCGGAGCGGTCCGATCGCGCGATGGCCGACTACGCCGAGCGACATCCGGCGCGTTCGTTCGTGGTGGCGGGCGGGGTCGCGGCCAACCAGACTGTTCGGCGGGTGCTCGAGGAGGCAGCGTCAAGGCGCGGCTTCACCTTCGTCGCCCCTCCCATGGCCTACTGCACCGACAATGCGGCGATGATCGCCCTGGCAGGGGCCGAACGGCTGAGGTTGGGTCTGGTCTCCGACATTGATGCGCCGGCCCGCCCAAGATGGCCGCTGGACGAAGCACGGGCGATCGCAGACCCTGTCCATCCGACGGGACGCAAGGGCGCTAAGGCCTAGGGGGGCAGATGCAGTTTCGCAGCGCGGGTGTGATCGGTGCGGGGGCCTGGGGGACCGCCCTTGCCCAGGTCTGTGCGCGGGCCGGTCTGGACACCGTGATTCAGGCCCGTGAGCCGGAAGTGGTTGAGAGCATCCGCACGCGAAGGGTCAACGACCTTTTCCTGCCCGGTGTCGAGCTGGAGCCAGGCATCTCGGTCACGCCGGATTTCTCCGATCTTTCGGGTTGCGATCTCATTCTCGCCGTGCCGCCCGCCCAATTCATGCGCACGACCCTGACGGCCTTTGCGCCCCATGCGCGAGACGACGCGCCGATCCTGCTGTGTTCCAAGGGCATCGAGCGAGGGTCGCTGAAGCTCATGACCCAGGTGTTGGCCGAGACGATCCCGGCCGCTCCTGCCGCCGTGCTCTCGGGCCCCAGTTTCGCCGCCGACGTCTCGCGCGGCCTGCCGACAGCGGTCACACTCGCCTGCGAGGACGCCGCCCTGGGCGAGGCGCTCATGGGCACGCTGTCGGCACCCGGCTTCCGGCCCTATCTGGCGACTGATCTGATCGGGGCCGAGATCGGCGGCGCGATCAAGAACGTGCTTGCCATCGCCTGCGGACTGTCCGAGGGCCGGGGACTGGGGCGAAGTGCCCACGCGGCCCTGATCACCAGGGGCTTCGCCGAGATGACTCGGCTGGGCGTCGCCCTGGGAGCCGAGCCGCAGACGGTCGCGGGCCTGTGCGGCCTCGGCGATCTGGTCCTGACCTGCTCAAGCCCGCAGTCGCGAAACATGAGCCTCGGCCTCGCGCTCGGTCAGGGTCAAACAATCGAACAGGCTCTGGCTGGCAAGCGGTCTGTGGCTGAAGGCTATGAAAGCGCGCCCGCCGTGCGTGAGCTGGCGGCTCGTGCCGGGGTGGAGATGCCCATTTGCGAGGGTGTTGCCGCCCTTCTGGCGGGCGAGACCACGGTAGACGGTCTGATCGACGCCCTGCTTTCACGGCCGCTGAAGTCTGAACAGGGATGAGCGACGCTCCGCCGATGGAGCGCAAGCGTGTCTGGGCGACGCCCGCCGGCGTGACCCTGTGCGCGCTGGACGACATCGCCCAGCCGGGCTCCCGTGGCTTCGTGCTTCAGATCGGCGAGGCCTACTTCCACGGCTTTGTGGTCCGCAAGGATGGCGAGGTCGCGGGTTGGGTGGATCGCTGCCCTCACGCCGGCTTTCCGATCGCCGTGGAGCTGGATCGTTATCTCACGCCGGACGGAAGCCAGATCCTGTGCGGCTGGCACGGGGCCGTGTTCGAGCCCCTTACGGGGGCCTGCGTCGGCGGGCCGTGCGCGGGCGGAAAGCTGACGCCCTGGCCGGTCCGGGCCGAAGGCTGCGTGATCCGGACGGCGTAACCTTTACTTTTTCAGCCGCCGAGCGTTGGCGGTCGCCGCAGCGTGGATAGGTTTCAGAGCTTCAGCCTGGGCTTTCAGCATCTCGGCATTCAGGCTGAGGGCCTGGCTGGAGGCTCGGCCCCACCAGCCGAAGACCCAGGACATCTGAACGGCCATTGCCACCTGGGGTGTCTTTGCGTCTGCCATCGCGGAGACCGCGTGCGCGGCATGCCCCAGTTCGTCCATGGCGGAGACTGACGTGCGGGCCGTGAGATCGCCCATCGCGCTTACGAGTGCAGCCCCGGAGGCGCTCAAGGCTTCCAGCTTTTCGGTGCCCATCAGCGAAATCTCGCGGATGTCCGCCCTCATCGGGTTGGCCAGGCCGTCGGCGAGAATGGTCATGCGCGCGGCTACGACCTCGGATGCCGCTTGCATCATCTCCGCTCCGTTCGCCGCATGTTTGGCGGCACCCGGGGAAGTCTCGGCCGCCTTTCGGGCCGGGCGGCTCACTCTCGTCGTCTTGGTCATGGTCTAGCCGTGCGCCCCTTTCCCTAGGCGGGCAAGACCTCGATCGAGAAGTCAGCGACGTCCTTGAGTAGGGCGATTGCAGCGGCCTCGATGATCCTCTGGCCCTTCTCCGGGCTGGCCTGGGCGGGATCGGAGCCGATGCGGCCGTCGGGGAAGCGGGCGCGGTAGTCGAGCGCATCGCGGATCGGCCCGCTGGGGGCGATCTTCGGCGAATAGTCGGCGGTCTTG
>JADCBH010000358.1 GCA_020253595.1 Brevundimonas sp. | reverse complement strand
GGTCGCGCCGGTCGGCTCGACGTCCCTCCCGCTGCGGACACCCGTTCGTCGAGCCGAGGCGAGCGACTGGCCGACCGCTGCCCCGCGAGGAGACGTCGCCGCTCTCGATGCCGCCTTGTCGGGTGCGCTGGGGACCGCCTATGGCGAGCGTGCGGTGACGACCGCCCTGGTCGTGGTCCAGGATGGCCGTCTGGTCGCCGAGCGTTATGGCGAAGACTTCGGGCCGGACACCCCCCAGCGGACCTGGTCGGTGGCCAAGAGCCTCGCGGGCACCCTGATCGGCTGGGCGGTTCAGCAGGGTGCCACCGACGTCTACAGACCGGCCACCCTTGCGGACTGGTCGACGCCCGGCGATCCAAGATCGCGCATCACGCTCGACAACCTGATGCGCATGGCCTCGGGACTGACCAGCGATACCGCGGGCAATCGCACCGACGCTCTCTACTTCGGCGGGGTGACCATCGCGGAACAGGCGACCAGCTGGCCCCTGATCGCGGCGCCCGGCAGCCGTTATCGCTATGCCAACAACGACACCCTGCTGGCCGTCCACAGCCTGTCGGACTTCTTCGCCGCCAACCCGCCCGCCGCCTTCTTCGACCGGCTGGGCATGGTCGACACCACGGCCGAGACCGACTGGCGCGGCGGCTACATGCTGTCCAGCCAGGTCTGGTCGACCGCCCGCGACCTGGCCCGTTTCGGCCAGCTGTATATCCAGGACGGCGTCTGGGAGGGTGAACGGCTGCTGCCCGAAAACTGGCGCGCCTATGTGTCCGAACCCTCCGGACCCCAGCCGAACGGAGCCCTGGGCTATGGCGCGACCTTCTGGCTGATGAACCGCTCCGAAGGCATCCCGCCCGACACCATCGCAGCCCAGGGCAACCGGGGTCAGTATGTCGTCATCGTGCCCAGCCGCCGCATCGTCGTGGTGCGTCGGGGCGAGGACGCAGGCGGAGGCGGTTTCGACATCGCCCGCTTCGCCCGCGACGTCCTGGCGGCGCTGGAGTGAGCGGGATTGCGTTTGTGCATACAAAAATGTAAATACAAATGACCCCGATCTTCGAGTGGGATTCTGAAAAAGCCCGGACCAATCTTGCCAAGCATGGCATCGCCTTCGACATCGCTGTTCAGGTGTTCGACGATCCAGATGCGATCAGCGAGATGGAACGGGTGGTGGACGGTGAACAGCGGTGGCGAACCGTTGGCAGGATCGGGTTCACCACCGTGCTGTTTGTCGGCCACACCTGGGTCGATGAGGACGGTCAGATCTATGTTCGTGTGATCACGGCCCGAAAGGCGACGAAACATGAAATCAAAGGGTATGAAGCCGGCGACGAGAGATATCTCCGCTGAACTCGCGGCGATCGATGCCATCCGTGACGAGGACATCGACCTGAGCGATGCGCCGGAGATCACCGACTTCTCGGGCTTTCGTCGGGGTGTGTTCTACCGGCCCGGGAAGCAGCCCGTGACCATTCGTCTCGACGCCGATGTGGTGGACTGGTTCAAACGCACCGAGCCGAAGTACCAGACGGCGGTGAACCGGGTGTTGCGGGACTATATGCTGGCCAACCGCAAGGCCGGGTGACGGGCTTGAGCCACCGCCCGTCATCGCTATAAGACGCCGCCAGACCCCCTTCCGCCGGACCCGCATTCCATGGCCGACCACAAGACCTCCCACGACGCCGCCGATCACGACGCCCAGGCCTATGTCCACGGCTCGATGACGATCGAGGAGCAGCGCTCGACCTGGGACCTGTTCATGGGCCTGACCAAGTGGGGTTCGCTGGCGGTTGCGGCGGTCCTGCTGCTTCTGACCCTGTGGTTCATGCCCAACGGCAGCCTGATCACCGGCCTGATCGGCGCGGGCGTGCTGTCGGTCGGCGGCTACTTCTTCCTGAAGAGCCCCAAGTCGGATCACTGATCCACGCGCAAGGCCACGCCGTCTGAGCGTGGGGCGACTGCGACCAAGCGCCTTCGGCCGCGCGCGCCTTTGACGCGGCCGCCTTCCAACGCCTAACCTTGATCCGTCCATAGGGACGGAGGGATTCGCGTGGGCCTGACCATCGCCGTGACCCGGGAGCGCCATCAGGGCGAGACCCGTTGCGCTGTCACCCCTGACACGGTGAAGAAGTTCGTCGCCATGGGCGCCGCCGTCTCCATCGAGGCCGGGACCGGCCAGGCGTCTTCGATCCCTGACGCCGACTATGCCGCCGCCGGCGCGACGGTGAAGCCCGACACCCGCGCCGTACTGGACGGGGCCGACCTGCTGCTCAAGGTGCGCGGGCCGACCCAGCAGGAGATCACCGCGCTCAAGCCCGGGGCGATCGTCGTCGCCCTTCTGGATGCCTATCGCGAGAAGGACACGGTCTCGGCCCTGGCCAAGGCCAACGCCACGGCGTTTGCCATGGAGTTCGTGCCGCGCATCACCCGCGCCCAGGTCATGGACGCCCTGTCGTCCCAGGCGAACCTGGCGGGCTATCGCGCGGTCATCGAGGCGGCCAACGCCTATGGTCGGGGCTTTCCGATGATGATGACGGCGGCCGGCACCGTCGCCGCCGCCAAGGTCTTCGTCATAGGCGTGGGCGTCGCGGGGCTGCAGGCCATCGCCACGGCCCGGCGTCTGGGCGCGGTGGTCACCGCCACCGACGTGCGTCCCGCCACCAAGGAACAGGTGGAATCGCTCGGTGCCAAGTTCGTCGCCGTCGAGGACGAGGAGTTCCAGAACGCCCAGACCGCCGGCGGCTACGCCAAGGAGATGTCGGACGAGTACAAGGCCAAGCAGGCCGCGCTCACCGCGACCCACATCACCAAGCAGGACATCGTCATCACCACAGCCCTGATCCCGGGCCGTCCGGCCCCGACCCTGGTCACCGCCGACCACGTCGCTTCCATGAAGCCCGGCTCGGTCATCGTCGATCTGGCCATCGAGAACGGCGGCAACGTCCAGGGTGCCAGGCTGAACGAGGTCGTGACCACCCCGAACGGCGTCACCATCGTCGGCCTCGCCAACCTGCCCGGCCGGATCGCGTCGGACGCGTCGAGCCTCTACGCCAAGAACCTGGTCGCCTTCGCAGGCCTGCTGATCAAGGAGGGGGCCCTGGCCCCCGATCTGGAGGACGAGATCCTCAAGGCCTCCGTCGTCACCCACGGTGGGGCGGTGGTGCATGAGGGGGTGCTGGGGTGACGACTGATCTGAGCGGGCCGAGCGCAGACAAACGAGGCGGTTCAGTCTCCCGGCTCGCGGGAGATGTCCTGAACACGCTGGCCTTAGCCTACATTGGGTTGATCGTCGGAAGTTGGGCCGGCACTCTTCTGTTCAAGATGAGAGTAATGGGCTTTTGGGATGGAAGCCAGGATTTCGCCGCGAGCCTCTACAATCCCCTAGAACTCCTGATGCGCGTTGTTGCTCTAGGTCCAGGTCTCATTGGTATCTGGATTTCAACCAAGTTGGAGCAACGCGCTGAAAGACGGGGCAAGGCAATCCGATCTGACGAAGTGCGCTTTAGAGTTCCAACGATCGTAGGCGCAACATTAGGCGTCGTTCTTCTCGTGTTGGCGGTAGTCATTTTGATCGTAGACAACCCGCCAAATCCGTACCGCTATGCCGTTTATCATTGCTTCGGCACAAACTGCCGAGATCATGAGGCGGGGTATGCATGGGCGGCTGAACGAGCGGTATTGTCGTCCGATGATTGCGCCGTAGATCGTTCCCGGACGTTCCGTGAAGGGTGTCGGTACTTCGTGGAGCGATCGACCTCGGCCAGAGGAGCCAACTAATGGAACACGTCGACCCCACTGTCTTCCGCCTGGCGATCTTCGTGCTCGCCATCTTCGTCGGCTACTACGTCGTCTGGTCGGTGACGCCGGCCCTGCACACGCCGCTGATGGCCGTGACCAACGCCATCTCATCCGTGATCATCGTCGGCGGCCTGATCGCGGCTGCGGCGGCTTCGGGCGATGGCGTCGGCGGCTGGATCGCCAAGGGGGCGGGCGTCGCGGCCGTGACCCTGGCCAGCGTCAACATCTTCGGCGGCTTCATGGTCACCCGCCGCATGCTGGCCATGTACAAGAAGAAGGAACGCCCCGCGAAGGCAGAGGCCAAGGCCTGAATGACCTTCGACGCCCTCTTCGACAGCCCCGCGTCAGCGGCCCAGACGGTCTCGTGGATCGCCACGGGCGTGGGCGTCGGCCTTTGGCTGTGGAGCTGGCTGGTCGAGAAGAACGCGATCCAGAAGCTGCGCCTGCGCGACTGCGGCGTCGTCCTTCTGTTCGCCGGCATCCTGGCGCGCATCGTGGTGCAGGAGCGCGCCATGACGCCCTTCGACTGGGCGATCAGCCTGCTGGGCCCCCTGTTCATCGGCGCTGCCCTGTGGCGGCTGGGTCGGACGGCGACGGCCGAGGCGGGGGCGGGACAATGAGCGACGCGCCTGTGCTCGCCGATGTGCTCGAAGTCCTGCGCGGCAAACGTTCCGCCGTGCGTGCCAACAAGTTCGATATCGTCGGCGTGTTCGGCTCGGTTGCGAGAGGCGAAGCCCGTCCGGACAGCGATGTCGACATCGTCATCGAGGCGATCGATCCGGGTGCCGGCCTACTGGATATGGGCGCGATCTGGAGCGACCTTAGCGAGGCGCTCGGCCGCAAGGTCGATCTCCTGGAGCTTGACGCGGTCGGACCAGCCCTCCGCGCGGCCGTGCGCCGAGATCTGGCTCCGCTGTGATGCACGCTGAAGACCGCAAGCGACTGACCGACATGGCGCGCTACGCCAGAGAGGCGATCGAGTTTCTTGCAGGGGCGGATCGTGCCGCTTTCGAGAATGACCGCAAGACGCAGGCCGCCGTCATTCGCAATGTCGAAGTTATCGGTGAAGCGGCCGCCAAGGTGTCGCCGGAGACGCGCACCAGGCTGCCAGACGTTCCGTGGCCAGCGATCGTGGGCATGCGAAATGTCCTCATCCATGGCTATTCGGACATCAAGACTTGGCGCGTCCACGAGGTGGTCACCAACCTGCTGCCTGAGCTGATCGCCTCGCTCGAACGCATTCTGGGGGAACAGGACACATGAACGCATCCATCGCGGCCCTGGCCTATCTGGCCGCCGGCGTCCTCTTCATCCTGTCGCTCAGGGGTCTGTCGAGCCCGGAGACCAGCCGTCAGGGCAACACCTTCGGCATGATCGGCATGGCGCTGGCCGTCGGCATCACCCTGCTGACGCTCGGAACCACCGGCGCGCTCGATTCCCTGACGCTGGCGCTTCTGGCCGGTGGCGTGATCGTCGGCGGCGGGGCCGGGGCACTGATCGCCAAGCGGGTCGCCATGACCGACATGCCCCAGCTGGTCGCCGCCTTCCACTCGCTCGTGGGCATGGCCGCCTGCCTGGTCGCGGTCGGGGCCGTCTATGCGCCCGAAAGCTTCGGCATCGCCACGGCCGACGGCGGCATCAAGATGATCTCGATCGTCGAGCTGGCGCTGGGCGTCGCCATCGGGGCCATCACCTTCACCGGCTCGGTGATCGCCTTCGCCAAGCTGAACGGCAACATGAGCGGTGCCCCGATCATCCTGCCGGCACGCCACCTGATCAACATCGGCCTGGCGCTGGCGCTGATTTTCCTGATCGGCATCATGATCGGCTCGGGCGGCACGGCCATCTGGGCCTTCTGGGGCATCTTCGCCATCGCGCTCATTCTGGGCGCGACCCTGATCATCCCCATCGGCGGGGCCGACATGCCCGTCGTGGTGTCGATGCTGAACAGCTACTCCGGCTGGGCGGCGGCAGCGCTGGGCTTCACGCTCGAGAACATCGCCCTGATCATCACCGGGGCCCTGGTCGGCAGCTCCGGCGCGATCCTCAGCTACATCATGTGCAAGGGCATGAACCGCAGCTTCATCTCGGTCATCCTGGGCGGCTTCGGCGGCGGCGATGCGGCCGCCGGCGCGGGCGGCAAGGTCGAGACCCGTCCGGTCAAGCAGGGCAGTGCCGAGGACGCCGCCTTCATCATGAAGAACGCGTCGAAGGTCATCATCGTCCCCGGCTACGGCATGGCGGTGGCCCAGGCCCAGCACGCGCTGCGCGAAATGGCCGACAAGCTGAAGGAGGAGGGGGTCGAGGTGAAGTACGCCATCCACCCCGTCGCCGGCCGCATGCCCGGCCACATGAACGTCCTGCTGGCCGAGGCCAACGTCCCCTACGATGAGGTCTTCGAGCTTGAGGACATCAACGCCGAGTTCGCCTCCGCCGACGTCGCCTTCGTCATCGGTGCCAACGACGTCACCAACCCGGCCGCCAAGACCGACCCGACCAGCGCCATCTACGGCATGCCGATCCTGGACGTCGAAAAGGCCGGCACGGTCCTGTTCATCAAGCGCGGCATGGCGGCGGGCTATGCCGGCGTCGAGAACGAGCTCTTCTTCCGCGACAACACCATGATGCTGTTCGCCGATGCCAAGAAGATGGTCGAGGGGATCGTGAAGGGGCTTTGAGATAATATCGTTCCCTGGTTACGCTGTGGGTGCTACCGTTCGCACCGGACGTTGGGGAGACCGAGCATGCGCAGGCTGATCTTTGGAGCCGCGGCCGCTTTGGCCATCAGTGCCCCACCGGCGATCGGTCAATCCAGCTTGGGTTGGGGTTCCGGCACGGGCTTGCTCGACGAATACACCGCCTACATTGGGCCACGGGATCTGAGAGCCTCGGATGGTGTCAGATTGACCCAAGCCTGGCAGGTCATTCGGCAAGACCGAGCAAACTATCATCGATTTGGCCGACGGGACCGGGGCGACCAGGGCGACACCTTCTTTGGGAGCGCCGAGAATAGAGCGGTCATGGAACGCATGGTTCGCGATGGTCAGATGTCCGCCTCTGCCGCACGAGCGGTCGTCGCCGGGGATGTGTGGGTCACCGTTCGCATTTTCGGACGCGGGACGGTCGGTCAATATGTCGAGGTCACCGTCAACTGATTTCCCGTCGCTGGGTCTTGCCTAGGTTGTGATCGGGAGATTGCTCCATCCGGAGACACGCCATGGCCTATGAAGCCAAGACCAAGCCCACGCCGATCTCGCCCGAGGCCTTCATCGACGCCGTCGATCACCCCGGCCGGCGCGAGGATGCCCACGCTGTCCTCGCCCTTCTGACCGAGGCGACCGGGGAGCCGCCCGTCATGTGGGGCGCCTCCATCATCGGCTTCGGCAAGTACCGTTACACCTACGACAGCGGCCATTCCGGCGAGGCCCCGCTGGTCGGCTTCTCGCCGAGGAAGGCCAATCTGGTGCTCTACATGGCCGCCTATGACGACGGGCGGAACGACTTCCTCGCGCGACTGGGCAAGCACAAGGTCGGCAAGGCCTGCGTCTATCTGAACCGCCTGGCTGACGTGGACACCACCGTCATCGCCGAGATGGCGCGCTGGAGCATGAAGACGCTCAAGGAGCGTCACCCGGACTGACCTAATCCTCCCCCTTTGGGGGAGGTGGCACGAAGCGGAGCGGAGTGACGGAGGGGGCTATCCGCACAGAAGGCGCTTGGAACTGGCCCCCTCCGTCTGCTTCGCTTCGCTGCGCATCCACCTCCCCCAACGGGGGAGGATTTACGCCGCCATCCGCCACTCAACCTCGCCGCCCGCGCGCGCCTCGTCCCACAGGGCGTCCTCGTCGGAGTAGCGGGCGCTGGCCCGCGCATCGATCACGTCGATGACCTGTTCCTCCAGCCGGTCCCAGATGACCGCCAGGTCGCCGCAGCCGTCGGCCTCGCAGGGCACGATCAGATAGCGGTTGGCGGCCACGGCGGCGGCGGGGCTGAAGGCGGGGCGGGGGGCGAACATGCGGGCCATTGGTCTGTCTCCGGGTTCGGCGTGGTGCCGTTGAGAAGACTGTGCAGGCGTGATACGTCAAAATCGGACGTATCGCGTTCCGCCTTGGTTCTTTTTTCTGCGAGACCCCCTCCATGCGCCATGACAAGGCCTCCCAGGTCATCGATCTGGCCCGGCGCATGGCGGCCTCGGCCGAGGGCCTGACGCTGGACGACATGGCGCGCGAACTGCGCATCGCCCGCCGCACGGCCGAGCGGATGCGCGACGCGGTGCTGGCCCTGTTCCCGACGGCGGAGGAGGTGTTCGATCCCCCCCACAAACGCTGGCGCATCCGGGGCGGCCTGTCGGCCTTTGAGCAAGCCCCCACCGCGACCGAGATGCTGGAGCTGACCAAGGCCGCCCAGACCCTGCGCGCGTCCGGCGAACCGGCCCGCGCCGCCGCCCTGGAAAGCCTGGAGCGCAAGCTGAAGGCCGCCATGCGCTCGACCGCGCTCAACCGCATGGCCCCGGATCTGGAGGCTCTGGTCCGCGCCGAGACCATCGCGGTCCAGGCCGGTCCCCGTCCGACGGCGGATGAGGCCATGCTGGCCACCATCCGCGCCGCCGTGCTGGCCCAGTCGCCCTTGGGCTTCACCTACAGCCGCCCGGGGGCCGAGGCCCGCCGCCGCAGCGTCGCCCCCTGCGGCCTGATGTTCGGCCGCGCCAACTACCTCGTCGCCGCTGACCGAGAGACCGGCCGCATCCAGACCTTCCGGCTGGACCGCATGAGCGCGGTGGAGCGTCAGGAGGGGCTGGCCCCGCCGCCCGAGGACTTCGACCTCGCCGCCTTCGCCAGCCAGTCCTTCGGCATCTATCAGGACCAGGTCGAGGACGTGGTGCTGCGCGTCGCCCCCGGCGAAAAGGCCGCCGAGGCCCGCGGCTGGCGCTGGCACCCGACCCAGGCATTGGAGGACCAGCCCGACGGCGCGGTCCTCGTCCGCTTCCGCGCGTCCGGCATGCGCGAACTGGCCTGGCACCTCTTCACCTGGGGCGACCAGATCACCATCCTCGCGCCCGAGCGGCTCAAGGCCGTCATGGCCGAAGAGATCGCGGCGGCGGGCCGTGCCTTGGGCGGGACGGACCGCTAGGCTGGTAGAATCATGACGCCCGCCCAGTTCATCGCCAAGTGGACCGACGCGACCCTGCGCGAGCGTCAGGGTTCGCAGATGCATTTCCTCGACCTCTGCGCCCTGCTGGACGAGCCCCAGCCCACCGAACCCGACGCCTACTGTTTCGAGCGCGGTGCCACCCGAGCGGGCAGCACCGACGGCTGGGCCGACGTCTGGCGTCGCGGCTGTTTCGCCTGGGAATACAAGGGCCCGCACAAGGACCTGGACAAGGCCTTCCGCCAGCTGGCCACCTATGTCTCGGACCTGGAAAATCCGCCCTATCTTGTGACCTCGGACATGGCGCGGATCATCGTCCGCACCAACTTCACCAACACGATCACGCACAAGATCGAGTTCTCGCTCGAGGACCTGCGCGAACCGGCCAACCTCGCCCTGCTCAAACAGGTCTTCCAGGGCTCCGACAGGCTCAAGCCCGTCATCAGCCCCCAGGAGCTGACCGCCAGGGCCGTCGAACGTTTCGCCGAGCTGGGCCAACGGCTCCAGAACCGCCGCACGCCCGACGACCGGCCGCTTCACGATCCGCGTGCCATCGCCCATTTCCTGAACCAGCTCGTCTTCTGCATGTTCGCCGAGGACGCAAAGCTCCTGCCCGACGGCCTGTTCACCCGTACGCTGAAGGGCGTCCAGAACCGGCCCGAGCGCGCCAGGCAGGCCCTGTCCGATCTGTTCGCGGCCATGGCGTCGGAAAGCGAGGACGACCGCTATCTGCTGGGTGTCGGCGTCATCGAATGGTTCAACGGTGGCCTGTTCGACGGCGCCGAGCCCCTGTTGCTGGAGCCGGCCGACCTCAAGCTGGTGGCCGACACGGCGGGCGAGCACGACTGGTCCGAGATCGACCCCGCCATCTTCGGCACCATGTTCGAAGAGGCGCTGAAGGCCACGCGAAAGCGCGCCGCGCTCGGCGCCCACTACACCGACCGCGACAAGATCCTGAAGATCGTCGACCCCGTCATCCTGCGCCCCCTGACCGCCGAGTGGGAGGCCGCCCGCGCTGACATCGCCGCCGCCGCCGAGGACGCCCGCGCCGCCGAGGCCCGCCGCCAGGCCGTGTTCGATCAGGCCGCCGAGGCGCTGAAGGCCGGCGACGGCAAGGCCGACGAGGCCAAGCGGCGAAAGGCCGTCACGGCGGCTCTGAAAGATCGCGACGCGGCCCTCGCCGTCGCCCGCGACCGGCTGGAGGCGTTTCTCGTCCGCCTGTCCGACTACCGCGTCCTGGACCCGGCCTGCGGCTCGGGCAACTTCCTCTATGTGGCGCTGCATGCGCTCCGCGATCTGGAGCTGCGCGCCCTGATCGAGGCTGAACGCCTGACCGGCCTGCAATCGCCCGCCCCGCGCGTGGGCCTGCAATGC
>JADCBH010000357.1 GCA_020253595.1 Brevundimonas sp. | reverse complement strand
GAAGGGGGTTTCGCTCGCGGTCGAGGGGGCGTCCTCGCGGACGATGCTGAGGAACGACGCCTACTGGTTCCTCCGGCTGGGCGGCGCGATCGAGAGAGCGGACAACACGGCCCGCCTGCTGGACGTGAAGTATCACCTGCTGCTGCCGGCCGGAGAGCGGGTGGGCGGACAGCTGGATTACTTCCAGTGGACGACGCTGCTGCGCGAAGTCTCGGCGCTGACTGCCTACCGCTGGGTCTATCGTGAGAGCGTGCGGCCCTGGCTGGTGGCGGATCTGCTGGTGCTCAATCGCCAGATGCCGCGGTCCCTGGCCAGCTGCCAGGCCATGATCGTCAGCTATCTCGAGCGTCTCGCGGCGGACTACGGGCGACGCGGTCCCGCTCAGAGGCTGGCTTCGGCCCGCCTGACCCAGTTCAACGAAGCCAGGATCGAGGACATCTTCCAGTCGGGACTGCACGAATACATTCTGGCATTTCTGAGCGAGAACAACGGCCTGGCCAGCGCCATCCACGACCAGTATCTGGTGTAGGTGGGCCATGCGGATCCGGATCGACCACGAGACGCGCTACGCCTACGCCCGCCCGGCGCGGTTCATCGTTCAGGTTCTGCGCCTGACACCGCGCTCGACCGAGGGCCAGCAGGTCCGGGACTGGCGCATTGAAACCGACGTCGACGCGCGGCTGCGGCGGTCCGAGGACGCCTTCGGCAACATCGTGCACTCGCTCTACACCGAGCGTCCGACGGACGTTCTGACGGTGCGCGTTACCGGCGAGGTGGCCACCGTCGACACGGGCGGCGTGCTCAGGGGTTTCCCCGAACGCCTGTCTCCCTTGGTTTTCCTGCGGGACACGCCCCTGACCCAGGCGGACGCGGGATTGCGCGACCTGGCTGCTCGGGTGGAGCAGGGCGACCCCCTGACAAGGCTCCATGGCCTGATGCGCCTCATCCACGGCGAAGTTGCCTTCATGGTGGGAGCGACGACCCCCGACCATACCGCCGCCGACGCCTGGGCCCAGAAGCAGGGCGTCTGTCAGGATCATGCCCAGATCTTCATCGCCTGTGCCCGAAGGCTGGGCATCCCCGCGCGCTACGTCTCGGGGCATCTTCATCGGCGCGACGGTGTGATCGACCAGGACGCAGCCCACGCCTGGGCAGAGGCCCACGTCGAGGGCCTTGGCTGGGTCGGTTTCGATCCGGCCAACGGTGTTTGCCCCACTGAGCACTATGTCCGGGTCGCCTGCGGTCTGGATGCGCTGGGGGCCACCCCGATCCGGGGAACCAGCTATGGCGGCGGTGGCGAGCGCATGACGGTGGCGCTTCGTGTGCGTCACATGCAACAGACCCAGCAACAACAGCAGCGGCAGGGTTGGTCATGAACACGCCGGGGGGTGTCCGTTCATACGAATCTGCTAGCGTCGGCCTTCAATTTGCGCGGGATGCCGGGGTTCGACCCGGCCGTTTCAGATGACCTATTGCGTCGGCATGCTGGTGAACGAGGGTCTGGCGATGATCGCCGACACCCGCACGAACGCCGGCGTGGACAACATTTCGTCCTACAAGAAGCTGCACGTGACCGAGGTTCGGGATGACCGGGTGATCGCCATCGCCACGGCGGGCAATCTGTCGGTGACACAAACGGCTCTGGCCATGCTGGCTGAGGGCGTTCGCATGCCGGGCCACGATGTGCCCGAAACCCTGGAGACGGCCCCGACGCTGTTTCGCGCGGCCCAGTTGGTCGGCTACTGCCTGAATGCCGTGCGCCAGGACCTTCTGCCGACGGTCGAGGCCGAGTCGTTGAAGATCACCGCCTCCATGCTGCTGGGCGGCCAGGTCAAGGGCGGCAAGATGGGGCTCTATCTCATCTATGCCCAGGGCAACTTCATCGAGTGTGGAACCGATACACCGTATCTGCAGATCGGCGAGCTCAAGTATGGCAAGCCGATTCTGGACCGCGCCCTGCGCCCGGACACGCCGATGTCGGAGGCGGTGAAGCTGGGGCTGATCAGCTTCGATTCCACCATTCGCTCAAACATCGCCGTGGGCCCGCCGTTCGACATGATCGTGGTGCCCCGCGACGGGCTGGCCGGCCAGCAGCGGCGGATCGAAGCGGACGATCCCTACTTCAAGGATCTGGGCCGGCGCTGGTCTGAGGCCCTGGCGCAGGCTCATCGCAACATGCCTGCGCCGCCGTGGATGGAGCCCGCGCGTCCCTCCATCGCAGCCGTCGGCTAGATCACCGCGGTCCGAACGGGACCACCTTGTTGTTGCGATCGTGGGCGATATCAGCAGTGCCGAGGTAGGGGATACCCGACCGCTCGCACCAGTGCTGGACGATCTGCTCCGCCGTCAGGCCGAAGTCGGGTTCATTGGGCGTCACATCGGTGAAGCGACCGGCCCGGATACCCGCCACCCGTCGGATCGAGGGCTGGCTGGTCAGGTGGAACATCATCCGGTCGATGCGATAGGCGGCCTCGGACACATCCTCCAGCATCAGGACATGGCCGGTCAGGTCGGGCTCCAGCGGCGTGCCGAGCAACTGGTCCAGCACCGTCAGGTTGAAGGCGACAGCGGGACGTGCGTCGTCGGCCAACGACGGCTCCAGACCCTCGCTCACGCCTTTCCTCAGCCAGTTCAGCGAGCGAAACCCGGTCGGGTCGTTGCGCACCCCGTCCGACGCCATCGGCCCATGGGCGACGGAAAAGCCGGCCTTGTAGAGGATGGCCAGCATGGATCCGACGTCGGAATAGCCAATGTAGCGTTTCGTCCGGGCCACCTCGGTCAGGCGCGGCATGACGGCCTCGGCGATGCGACAGGAGCCGTATCCGCCGCGCGCGAACCAGATGTGATCGATGCGCGGATCGTTGGCGAACTCGACGAAAGCGTCCGCCCGCTCCTGATCCGTGCCGGCGAAATGGCCGGACTTGCCGAAGCTGTTCGGGTGGATGGTGCAGGTCACCTCGCTGGTCGGGAACTGAAGGGCGAACCAGGCGTGGATGGCCTCGGCCCGCTCTCGGGCGAAGCGGGAGGAGACAGCGACGATGCCGATCTTCATTCCGGGCGTCCGATCATCCAGCGTGGCCTTCCCCGCGCCGCGTGCTAGTCACGCAAGTCTTCCGCGACACTCCGCATTCCGCCGCCAAGATCAAGATGACGCCAGAAAAGCCTTCCTATTTCTTCTGCGGCGTTGGCGGCTCGGGAATGCTGCCGCTCGCCATGATCGTCCAGGCGCGCGGCGCCTCGGTCGAGGGCTCGGACCGGTCTCTGGATCAGGGCCGCACGCCCGAGAAGTTCGACTGGCTGAGGGCGCACGGAGTGGTGCTTCACCCCCAGGACGGATCCGGTGTGCGGGCCGAGCACACGGTGGTGGCGACCGGTGCGGTCGAGGACACGGTGCCGGACATCGGCGCGGCGCGGCGGGTCGGCGCGCCCATCGTCACCCGGCCTGAGCTCCTCAGCCAGATCTTCAACGCGGCCCCGACCTCGGTCGGCGTGGCGGGGACCAGCGGCAAGTCGACCATCACCGGCATGATCGCGTGGATCCTGCATCAAGCCCTCCGCGCTCCGACCGTCATGAACGGGGCGGTGATGAGAAACTTCGCCGATGCCGACCATCCCTTCGCCAGCGCCCTGATCGGCGGGCCAGACCTGTTCGTGGCCGAGGTGGACGAAAGCGACGGCTCCATCGCCCGCTACGACCCGACGGTGGCTGTGGTGTCCAACATCTCGCTGGATCACAAGTCGATGGAGGAGCTGCGCGAGCTGTTCGGCGGATTCACCGGTCGGGCACGTACGGCGGTGCTGAACCTCGACAACCCCGAGACAGCGGCACTCGCCCAGTCGATGGTCGCACAGGGTCGCGGCGAGGCAGTGGTGACCTTCGCGCTCGGGAACAGCGAGGCGGACCTGTCGGGGCACGATCTGGCACCGCTGCCGGCGGGCATGACGTTTGCCCTGACGGACCGGGCGACCGGGCGCACCCATGCGGTCACGCTGAACGTGCCCGGCGCGCACAATGTGGCCAATGCGCTGGCGGCCATCGGAGCAGTCCGGGCGCTTGGAATCGACGTCGAAGCGGCGGTCGAGGCGCTTGAGACCTTCGCCGGTATCCGACGCCGGATGGAGGTCGTGGGCACGGCCAACGGCATCACCGTTATCGACGATTTCGCCCACAACCCCGACAAGATCTCGGCCACGCTGAAGACGCTGCACGCCTTCGAGGGGCGGCTGCTGATCCTGTTCCAGCCCCACGGCTTCGGACCGCTGAAGCTGATGAAGACCGAGTTCATCGAGACGTTCGTCGGCCTGATGCAGCCCGACGACGTTCTTCTGATGCCCGAGCCCGTCTACTACGGCGGCACCACGGACCGCAGCGTGGGCTCGCAAGACATTGCGGCGGGTGTGCGGGCGGCGGGGCGCAAGGCCGAGGCGCTCGCGGACCGCGCATCGTGCGGTGACCGGATCGTGGAGATGGCCCGGCCCGGCGACCGGATCATCGTCATGGGGGCCAGGGACGACACCCTGTCGCAGTTTGCGGCGGAGCTTGTTTCGCGTCTGGGCGCTAAAGCCCGGGCATGATCCAAGACACCCCCGCCGACCTCCCCGACATCGTCGTCACCGCCGCCCGCCTGCCGCCCGCCGCCAGCGAAGCGGCGTTCAGCGTGGTGCGCATCGGCGAGGAGCGTCTGTCGCGAGAGACGCGGCTGGACGAGGCCTTGAGGTCCGTCCCGGCCGTCAGCCTGTTCCGTCGGACCTCAAGCCTGGCCGCCAACCCGACGACCCAGGGCATTTCGCTCCGGGCCATCGCGCCGTCGGGGGCGGGTCGGACGCTGGTGACGCTGGACGGGGTCCCGCTGAATGATCCCTTCGGCGGCTGGGTGATCTGGAGCCAGATCCCGACGGAGAGCCTGTCCGGGCTGGACATTGTGCGTGGCGCTGGGGCCGGACCGTATGGCGCGGGGGCCCTGACCGGCGTGATCGCGCTGCGTGAACGCGACAGCTCTGGCGGTGCCCTGGAGCTGTCTGGCGGAGAGCTCGGCGGCCCGCGTCTGGGCGCGGCGACCACACTCACGGCAGGCCGGTTCAGCCTGACCGGGGCCCTCCAGCGCGAGGTGAGCGACGGCTATACGCCCGTCCGCGGCCCGGCGGCCGGCGCGGTCGACACGCCACTGGATCCGGAAACTCAGTCCGGGTCGCTGCGCCTTGATGCCTCTTTGGCGGTAGACGTGGCCCTGTCGTTGCGGGCCTCCGCCTACGACGAGGAACGCGGGTCGGGCCTCCTCGGTGCCCGGTCGAGCGCGAGCGGCGAGAGCTATTCGGCGACGGTGTCGCGCGCGCCCAATACCGACCGGCTGGGTTGGCGGGCGCAGCTGTGGCGTCGCACCAGCGACCTTGCCAACACCTCGGTCGCTGTCGCGGCGGGTCGGGGATCGACGACGCCGGCCAACGACCAGTTCGCCACTCCGGCGGAGGGCTGGGGCTGGAACGTCGCTGTGCGCCGCACGGCAGTCGCCGTCGGCACCGGACAGCTGGAATGGGAAGTCGGCGCCGACGCACGCTTCAACGAGGGCGAGACGCGAGAGCGGTTCCGCTTCATGGGCGGTGCCTTCACACGCGACCGTATCGCCGGCGGCGAGACCTCGGTGGTCGGGGCCTATGGCGAGGCCTCGTGGACGGGCGGCCCCTGGCTGGTTGCCGGGGGTTTGCGGATCGACGGCTGGGAGAACGCGGCCGGGCGGCGGCTCGAGCGCGACAGGGCGACCGGCCTGGCGACGCTGAACGAGACCGACCCCGACCGCTCGGGCGAAGTGATCTCGGCCCGGCTTGCGGCGCGGCGCGACCTGGGCGGCGGGTGGGCCGGCCGCGCGGCGGCCTATTCCGGTTTCCGGCCTGCGACCCTGAACGAGCTGCACCGCCCGTTCCGCGTCGGCAACGACCTGACCGAGGCCAACGCCGCGCTGGTGCCGGAGACTCTGCAGGGCGTCGAGGTCGGTCTGTCCTGGAACGACGACGCGACCGAGGTGCAAGCTACCGTGTTCTGGAACCGGCTGGACGACGCCATCATCAATGTGACCCTCGGCGTCGGTCCGGCGACCTTTCCGCGCGCTGGCTTTGTCCCGGCCGGTGGCGTCCTGCGTCAGCGCCAGAACGCGGGGACTATCAAGGCCGCCGGACTGGAAGCCTCCGTCACCCACCGCATCGACGATCGCCTGAGCCTCGACGCCGCCGTCTCCCTGACCGAGGCCGAAGTCGACGGGGGCGTGGCCGCTCCGCAACTGACAGGCCTGCGCCCGGCCCAGGCTCCAGAAATCAGCGCTTCGGCAGGCTCGGTCTGGCGGGCGACGGATCGGCTCACGCTTGTCGGCCGTGTCCGCTACGAGGGCGCTCGCTTCGATGATGATCTGAACAGCCGGACGCTGGACGAGGCAGTCACGCTCGACGCCCGGGCGGAATGGATGGTGCGCGACGGCGTCATCGCCTTCGTCGCCGCCGACAATCTGCTCGACGCCGAGGTCGAGGTGTCGGAGACCGGTGACGGCGTCGAAGGCTTCGGCCCGCCCCGCGTGGTGCGCGCCGGACTGTCGCTGCGCTGGTGACGCCCGCGCCCGCGCCCGCTAAACCGCCCGTCACGGGAGATCAGACATGACGCGAAACAGCGCACAGTACCTGACCGGCTTCGGCAACCACTTCGCCACGGAAGCCGTCGAGGGCGCCCTGCCAGTCGGCCGCAACTCGCCGCAGAAGACACCGATGGGCCTCTATGCCGAGCAGCTGTCGGGCACCGCCTTCACCGCGCCGCGCAGCGAGAACCGCCGTAGCTGGCTCTATCGCCTGCGCCCCAGCGCTCAGCATCCAGCCTATCGGCCTTTCGACCAGGGCCGTGTACGCTCGGGCCCGTTCAACGACGCCCCTCCCAGCCCGAACCGCATGCGCTGGGACCCCCTGCCTCTGCCTCAGGTGCCGACCGACTGGGTCGAAGGCTTGGTGACCTATGGCGGCAATGGCGATCCCGAGACCCAGGGCGGAACGGGCATCCACCTGTATGTCGCCAACCGGTCGATGACGGACCGCGTCTTCTACTGCGCCGATGGCGAGCTGCTGATCGTGCCGCAACTGGGTGAGCACGTCTTCGTCACCGAGTTCGGACGCATCGAGGCATTGGCCGGCCACATCGTCGTCATCCCGCGCGGCGTGCGCTTCCGCGTCGAATGCGACGGCCCGATCCGGGGCTATGTCTGCGAGAACTATGGCGCGCCGTTCCGCCTGCCGGACCTTGGGCCGATCGGCTCGAATGGCCTGGCCAATCCTCGCGATTTCGAGACGCCGGTCGCGGCCTTCGAGGACGTGGATCGGCCGACCGAGTGCATCCAGAAGTTCGCCGGTCGACTGTGGGTCACGACCTTCCAGCACAGCCCGCTCGATGTCGTCGCCTGGCACGGCAACAACGCGCCCTATCGCTACGACACGGCCCGGTTCAACACCATCGGCACGGTCAGCTTCGACCATCCGGACCCGTCGATCTTCACCGTCCTGACCAGTCCGTCGGATACGCCGGGCACGGCCAACTGCGATTTCGTCATCTTCCCGCCGCGCTGGATGGTCGCCGAGGACACCTTCCGTCCACCCTGGTTCCACAGGAACGTCATGAGCGAGTTCATGGGCCTGGTCACCGGGGCCTATGACGCCAAGGAAGGGGGCTTCGCGCCTGGCGGTGCGTCCCTGCACAACTGCATGAGCGGACACGGCCCGGATCAGGCGTCCTATGACAAGGCGGTGGCGGCGGACCTGAAACCCGTTAAGCTCGACCACACCCTGGCCTTCATGTTCGAGACCCGGTGGCCGATCCGCACCACGGAATGGGCCCAAACCAGCCCGACCATGCAGCTGGACTACGATGACGTCTGGACCGGCTTCACCAAGGGCGATGTCGGCCGTTGAGAAGGGACTTTGCATGCGCCTCCTGATCGCCACGGGCCTGGCCGTCTGCGCCCTTCTGGCCGGCAGTTGCGCGCCGAACGTGCCGGACGAGGCCGACCTGCCGCCGATGGCCCGCGCAGACCACGACCTGGCCCAGGTGTGCGAGGAAGACGGTGGCGAACTGATGCGCGTTGGCCGGTTGCAGACCGAGCGGTGTGTCATCCCCTTTTCCGACGCCAACAAGCCGTGCCGCGACGGTGACGACTGCCTGGGCGATTGCCGCGCGCGCGAAGCCGGGCCGAACGAGGGAACCGACATCACCGGCGTCTGTGCGCCGAACGATCTGCCCTTCGGCTGCAATACACCGATCGAAGACGGTCGGGCACAACCGACCCTGTGCGTCGACTGATCCCCGCATCCGCATGAGCCAGCCCCTCGTTCCTGTGACATGAGCCTGTCCGAGATCGCCCTGCTGCTGGGGCTGAACCTTCTGCTGATCACGGTCGTCATGACCCTGCTGACCCGTCTGGCGGTGCGGTGGGGCGACGTCAGCTTCATCGACGGCGTCTGGCCCCTGGGCATGCTGCTGCTGGCTCTGGTGACCTTTCCCCGGACCGACGGCGATCCGGTCAGGAAGGGGCTTATCCTGTGGCTGGTCGCCATCTGGGCCATCCGCCTGGGGTGGCACCTGCTGAAGCGCTGGCGCGAGCACGGAGCAGATCGGCGCTACACCGCGATCCTGGACGATCAGGCACAGAAAGGATGGAGCTTCCGCAGGACCGCCTTCCTGTTCGTCTTCCTGCCGCAGGGCGGGCTGGCCTGGTTGAACAGCCTGCCGGCCCAGCTGGGTCAGGTCGCCTACAGCCCTCCGATCGGCTGGATCGGCTGGACAGGCGCGGTCATCGTGGTGATCGGGATCGCCTTCGAAAGCATCGGTGATGCCCAGCTGGCGGCCTTCCGCAAGGACCCAGCCAACCGGGGCAAGGTTCTGGACACCGGTCTGTGGCGCTACACGCGCCATCCGAACTACTTCGGCGACGCCTGTGTCTGGTGGGGCCTGTGGCTGATCGCGGCCGAGACGGGCTGGATCGGCATCGCCTCGATCGTCGGGCCCATTTTCCTGACCTACACCCTGACGAAGTGGTCCGGCATCGGCATCACGGAAAAGGCCATCCGCAAATCCCGGCCGGAGTACGAGGACTACATCCGGCGCACGAGCGCCTTCATCCCCTGGCCGCCCAAACGCGGCTGAGCCTTACCGCCGATAGGTGACTTCGCAGCCCGCGGCTGCGGCTGCCGCCAGCGCACCGGGTTTCTCGATGCGCACCGTCACGCCCCGAACGCGAGGATCGAGCAGGCAGTCCAGCGCCAGCCGCTCCGCGAAGGTCTCCACCAGGCCGACATGGCCCTCACTGACAATGCGCTGGCAGGCCTCGGCCACGGTCTCGTAGTTGATCGTGTCTGACAGGCCGTGGACCTCGACGGGGCCGAGGTCGAGCGTGACATCGACCACCAGGGGCTGAAGCCGGCCATGCTCGTGGTCGTAGACCCCGATGCCGGCCTGGACTTCCAGACCGCGGACGAAAACCGTCAGCCCTTCCAGGCGGGCTCTGGGCTGGGGCGCAGGAACGGCGGCGAGGGTCACGTCAGGGCTCCGGCGCTCAGTCATCGGCGGGAATGTCGGGCGTCTGCCACGCCAGATGCTGGCCGCCGTCCACGGCGATCATCTGTCCGGTCACCGAGCGCGCGTCAACGAGATAGAGCACGGCGGCGGCGATGTCGTCCGGCCCCGCACCATGGCCGAGGGGAACGGAGGCGGCTTCGGCGGCGAAGTCCTCGTCAGACTGGTGGATGGACTTCAGCGTGGGGCCGGGACCCACACCGTTGACCCGGATCCGGGGCGCCAGCGCCTGGGCCATGGTGCGGGTGGCCCACCACAGACCGTTGCGGGACAGGGCATAGGACACGAAGCGCGGGTCGGGCTTCAGCACCCTCTGGTCCAGCAGATTGACCACCGCCGACCCGTTTGGAGCCTGAGCCGCGAACGCTTCCATCAGGACGAGGGGCGCGCGGAGATTGGTCTCCATATGCTTGTCCCAGCTTTCGCGGGACAGGTCGCCGACCCGGTCATCCTCGAAGACCGAGGCGTTGTTGACCAGGACGGTCAGCGGACCAAGCTCTGCGGCGGCAGCCGGGACCAGCGCACGAACCTCGCTTTCCCTTGCCAGGTCGGCACAGAGCACAGTCGCGCGACGGCCCAGGGCACGGACGTCCGACGCCAGCGCTTCTGCATCCTCGCGCGAGGCGCGGTGGTGGATGGCGATGTCATGGCCGCGCCTTGCCAGCGCCAGCACGATGGCGCGACCGATGCGACGCGAACCGCCCGTGACGAGGGCGGCACCCAGAGAGGGTTCAGTCAATCCGGCCGAACTCGAGCGCGTTGATGGCGGCGAGAACGACGACGAAACCAATGATGATGCCGAGAGCCAGCATGGGATGCTCCTGTTCCCCGGACGCCATAGAATGCGCCGACCCGCGCATCAAGCGCGCAACGCACCCGGACGATCCATGAGCGACTTCCCCGTCACCGTCTTTCACAACCCCGCCTGCGGCACCTCGCGCAATGTTCTGGCCGCCATACGGCAGGCAGGGCGGGAGCCGGAGGTGGTCGAATACCTCAAGACCGGCTGGACCGAGGCCCGGCTGCGCGACCTCCTGACGCGGATGGGCGAGGGGCCCCGCGCCATCCTCCGCGAAAAGGGAACGCCTGCTGCGGAGCTCGGCCTGCTGGACGCGGGTGTATCGGACGACGCCCTCATCGACGCGATGATCGCCCACCCCATCCTGGTCAACCGGCCGATCGTTCAGACCCCGCTGGGCGTGGTTCTGGCGCGGCCTTCAGAGCGCGTTTTCGATGTGCTGGACGTGCGGCCGGACAGCTTCGTCAAGGAAGACGGCGAGGTCGTTCGCCCGTGATCCCGCTATCGCCCGGCGACATGGCTGTGGCAGCGTGAGCCGATGAACTGGCGCGTTCGAATCGAGCCCTTCACCCGGCCGCTGTTCTTTGCCGTGTCCCGGGCCAGCCGGGGCATGACCCTCGGCGTGCGCGCGGTCGCGGTGGACGGCGAGGGCCGCGTCATGCTGGTCCGCCACACCTATCTGGAGGGCTGGTGGCTGCCCGGTGGCGGGGTGGATCGGGGCGAGGCCACCGGCGACGCGGCCGCGCGTGAGCTGTTCGAGGAGACGGGCCTGAAGGCGACCACGCCGGGCCGACTGCTGTCCGTCCATTCCAATGAACGGTTTTTCTCTGGCGACCATGTGCTGGTCTATCGCTTCGACGCCTTCGAGGTCGGGGAACTGACCCATCGGGGAGAGATCGCCGAGGCCCGGTGGTTCGACCCCGGCCAGTTGCCGGCCGACGCTCATCGATCGACCCGCGCGCGCTTGGGCGAAATCTTCGGTGGCGCGCCCGTCGATCCGCTCTGGTAGGGAAAGCCGATGAACTTCGGACCCTGGATCGCCATGATCGCCGTCGTCCTGGCCGGCGGCGCCACCGCTCTGCAGGCCCCGACGAATGCCAAGCTGGCCGGCGCCGTCGCAGGTCCCGTGAATGCTGCCTTCGTTTCCTTCGCCGTCGGGACGGCGGCGCTGGGTATCGTCGCCGCCTTTCTGCACGCGCGCCCGGACATGGCTGCGGTCAAGGGCCTGCCTGCCTATGCCTGGATCGGCGGACTCTATGGCGCGGTCTTCGTCGTGGCGGCGGCCTGGGCTGTCCCCCGCCTAGGCGTGGCCACGACCATCACCCTGATGGTCGCAGGACAGCTGTTGATCAGCCTGGTGCTGGATCACTTTGGCGCGCTCGGCGTGCCGCGCGCCCCGATCAGCCTGACGCGGGTTGCAGGCGTGGCTCTTGTCATCGCGGGCGTGGTGCTGGTTCGCAGGGGCTGACGTTCACGGCGTAACCGTTCCGGCTGAGCCGGCGAACGGGGGGCGACCGCAATCGCCCGAGCTGACCGATGACCTTCGCCGATACCGCCCCGTCCCGTCTCGACGCCCGCGCCTTCCTGAGGGGTGGGATCGTCCTGATCTTCCTGGTCTTCGGCTACATGAAGTTCCTGCCTTACGAGGCCGAGGGGGTGAAGGGCATTGCCGAGACCTACTGGCTGTTCGGGTGGATGTATCCGCTGCTGGGGGTTCAGGGCGCGTCCAATGTCATCGGCGTGCTGGAGGTGACGGCCGGCATCCTGATCGCGCTGGGCGGCCGCTTCCCGCTGGCCGGGCTGGTCGGGGCCCTGATGGGCGTGGCGACCTTCCTTGTGACGCTCAGCTTCTTCTTCACCGCGCCCGGCATCGTGGCGGACGGCTATGCCTTTCCTGCGCTGGGGTCGACCGGCCAGTTCCTGGCCAAGGACATCGGGCTTCTGGCCATTTGCCTGTTCCTGCTGTTCGACGCCCAGAAGCGGATCGCGCCCTGACCTGACGCCATGCCCTGACGGGGCCGCGCGGGGGTGCTATCCCCCGCCCATGTCCACTCCTCTTCCAGACGCAGGCCAGAACTGGGTCGACGCCCGCGCGCCCGAGGCGTGGAAGCCCTGGTTGAAGCTCGGACGGTTCGACCGGCCGGTCGGTATCTGGCTGCTGCTGCTGCCGGGATGGCAGGGCATCGCCCTGGCGCTGGGCCAAAATCGAGCCGCGCCGGATCTCTACGATCTGTGGCTGTTCACCGCCTTCGCCATCGGGGCCTGCCTCATGCGGGCAGCGGGTTGCGCCTTCAACGACGTCGTCGATCGCGACATAGACCGGAAGGTCGCGCGCACGGCCGGCCGACCTGTGGCGTCCGGTCAGATCAGCGTGAAACAGGCGTGGGTCTTCATCGTCACCTGCAGCCTGGTGGCCTTTCTGATCCTCCTCACCCTGGGCCCGACCGCGATCCTTCTGGGCTTTGGCTCCCTTGCTATGGTCGCGGCCTACCCCTTCATGAAGCGCATCACCTGGTGGCCCCAGGCCTGGCTTGGCATGACCTTCAACTGGGGCGCGCTCATGGGGTTCGCCGCGGTGACGGGAGAGGTGACCCCTGCTGCTGTCCTGCTGTGGCTGGGCGGGGTGTTCTGGACGCTGGGTTACGACACCATCTACGCGCTTCAGGACATCGAGGACGACGCCCTGGTCGGGGTGAAATCCACGGCGCGGCGACTTGGCTCGGGCGTTCGGACGGGTGTGGCCCTGTTCTACGGCGCAGCCGTCCTTTGCGCCGGGCTGGCAGGTGTCGCGGCCGGGTTGTGGCTGCCGTTCTTCCTTGGCCTCGCCGTCTGCGCCCTCCACCTCGCCTGGCAGGTCTGGCGTCTGCGGCCCGACGACGGCGCTCTGGCGCTGCGGTTGTTCAAGTCGAACCGGGATGCGGGTCTGATCCTGCTGGCGGCCATCGCGGCGGGTGCGCTATCGGTATCGTTCTGAACGGAGGCTCCTCGTCATGATCGCCCGTCCTCATCTGGTGGCCGTTTCCCTGCTGGCCCTGACCGTCCTGTCGGCCTGCAACCGGGATCGCGCGGAAAAGGCGGCAGACGCGACCCCCGCCGCCGGCGAAGCGGCTGTCGTCACCCCGGCCGAGGCCGCCGCGCCGATGGCCTTCGAATCCAAGACGCCCTACGCGGAGGTCAGCCTGACCCTGCCGATCGCGCTGCGCAGCCAGCCGGATCTGCATGCCCGGCTCTACGCCGCCAATGTGCGCG
>JADCBH010000356.1 GCA_020253595.1 Brevundimonas sp. | reverse complement strand
GCCAGCTCCACGTATTCGTCGATCACGATCTCACGTGGCACTTCCGGACGCTCCATCAGCTCCCAGGCTCCACAACGAAGCAGCGCCCGCAGGGTCGCGTCCAGCCGCTCCAAACGCCAGTTGGAAGCGAGCCGGGCCTTCACGGCCGTATCGATGAAACGCTGCCCCGTGACCACGCCCCGAACGATCTCGGCGAACCAGTCTTCGTCGGCCTCTGCCAGCATCTCGCCTTCGATCTGGGCGTCAAAGCGATGGTTCTCAAACTCGGAGATGACGGTTTCGACCCCCTCCCCGGCCAGCTCCATCTGATACAGCGCCTGAACAGCGGCCAGCCGCGCTACGGTACGGGCCCGGCGCTGTCGGCTGGTCAGCTGCGGCTCGGCGCGCGCTGCCTCGGCTTCCGCCAGTTGTTCGAGCACGGACGCGATGGAGTTGGGATTGGGGGACGCGGGTTCGCTCATCCACCCAGTCCTAGGCGCAACCGCTTCTTGAGTTCAATCAGATCCATGCAGGCGCGGGCCGCCCCGCCCCCCTTATCGCCTTCGGAAATCCGCGCTCTCGCCCACGCCTGGGCCTCGTCTTCGACGGTCAGCACGCCGTTGCCGATGATCAATCCCCTCGTACCCAGCGCCATAATCCCGGCCGCCGACTGATCCGAAACAATCTCGAAGTGATAGGTTTCGCCGCGAATGACGCAGCCGAGAGCGACATAGCCGGCGTAGCGCGGCGCCGTCGGAAACTTTCCGGCCTCCTCGGCGAGCGCAATGACCGGCGGAATCTCCAGCGCACCCGGCACCGTGACGACGTCAAACCTCGCGCCTCGCGCCTTCAGCGCATCCTTGGCCCCTTCCAGCAGGGCGTCGGCCAGATCATCGTAGAAGCGCGCCTCAACGATGAGGACACGGGGAGCTTCGGTCAGGATGGGTCTTCTCCGTCCATGGTGCGCCAGCCGACAATGTTCAGCCCATAACCCTCGATGGCGGCGGGCTCGGGCCGGCTGGAGCTCATCACAATCATGTCGCGCACACCGAGATCCAATAGGATCTGGGCGCCGACACCGTAGTTCCTGAGTGACCAATCAGCCGCGATGGGCTTCTCAACGCCAGCAAGCCGCTCTGCGAGTCCCTGGAGGGTCGGATCACGCAGGAAAACGACCACGCCTGGCCCATCATGAGCCGTGATGGCCCTGAGCGCAGAAGGGATATAGCTCTGGCGCGCCTCGACATGGCCCAGCAGGTCAGCGGCGAAATCGACCTGATGCATTCGCACCAGGGTCGGCTTGCCCGGCTCGATCTTGCCGTGGACCAGGGCCACGTGCTCGGCCCCTTCGATGGTGTTCCGATAGAGCATGAGGCGGAACGGTCCGCCGTGGACGCTGTCGAAGGGTGTGTCCATGACCCGTTCGACGTATCGTTCCGTCCGGCGGCGATAGGCGATCAGGTCCGCGATCGTGCCGATCTTCAGACCGTGCAATTGGGCGAATGCGACGAGATCCGGCAGGCGAGCCATCGTCCCGTCATCGTTCATGATCTCGCAGATCACGCCGGCCGGATGCAGACCCGCCATCCGGCTGATGTCGACGGCGGCCTCGGTATGACCGGTTCGGACCAGCACGCCGCCGTCGCGCGCGACCAGAGGAAAGACATGGCCGGGTGAAATGATGTCGTCTGCGCCCTTCGCCGGGTCGACGGCCACCTGAACGGTACGGGCGCGGTCAGCGGCACTGATCCCCGTGGTGACCCCTTCCCTTGCTTCAATGGACACGGTGAAGGCCGTGCCCATGCTGGTGCGATTGTCGGCGGCCATCGGCGGCAGGCGCAGGGCCCGGGCCCGCTCCGAAGTCATGGCCAGACAGATCAGGCCACGCGCGTGACGGGCCATGAAGTTGATCTGATCGGGCGTCGCGAACTGGGCCGGAATGATGATGTCGCCCTCGTTCTCCCGGTCCTCGGCATCGACAAGGATGTAGGGACGACCGTTTCGGGCATCCTCGAGAATGTCCTCGATCGGGCTGATCGGACTGTCGGTGTTGGCGGCGGCGAGGTGCATCAAGCGGTCTCCTGCCACCGGGCGAGGTATCTGGCCAGCATATCGATCTCCAGATTGACCGCGTCGCCGACCTGTAGTTGGCCCAGCGTCGTCGCCTCCCAGGTATGGGGGATGATGTTGAGGCCGAACCGTCGGCCATCCACGCTGTTGACCGTCAGGGAGACGCCATCGACCGTGATCGAGCCCTTGGCGGCGATGAAGCGATGCAAAGGGTCAGGTGCCTCGACAACGATCCGGTGCGAGCCCCCTTCTGGAGTGATTTCGACCACCTCACCCAGACCATCGACGTGCCCCGAGACGATGTGCCCGCCCAATTCATCCCCAGCCCGGGTCGCACGCTCAAGGTTGATTCTTGTCCCGGCCGCCCAGGACCCCAGAGTGGTTTTGGACAGGGTCTCGCCCGACACTTCGACCGCGAACCACCCCTGCTGCTTTTCAACGACGGTCAGGCAGACACCGGAGTGACTGATTGAGGCACCCAGATCGATGCCCGACGTGTCCCATGCCGTCTCGATCTCATAGCGGCGATCGCGCGCCGTCTCGGCAACCGCGCGGACACGGCCGATGTCGGTGATGATGCCTGTGAACATCTCAGGTCCGCCTTTCGTAGCGTTCCCACAGGTCGTCACCGAGAGGTTCGACTGCAAGACGCCTGTACTGCGGCGCATGAGCCAACCGTGCCAGGTTCAGCGCCGCCACGCCTGGACGGCCGTCGCCGCCCAGCAGGATGGGGGCCCTGAACCACTCGATCGCATCGACCAGGCCAGCAGAAACGAAGCAGGCTGCAACGCGTCCGCCCCCTTCGATCATGAGGCTCTTCAGGCCTCGTGCCGCGAGTGTCTCAAGAACCGCATCGACGGTCGGGCGATTGCTTGGGTCACCCGAGACGCGGACCACTTCCGCCGCCCCGACCTGCATCGGCTCTCGCGTGGTCAGGATCAGGGTCCCGGCGACCGCGATCCTGGCAAAGGACGGCGTGCGCAGCTTGCTGTCCAACACGACACGCAGCGGCTGTCTCGCTTCAAGTTCAGGCTCTTCGGGCAGGCGCACAGTGAGCCTCGGGTCGTCTGCCAGGACCGTCTCGACACCCACGAGGACGGCGTCATGCACGGCACGCAGTCGGTGCCCCTGCGCACGGGATTGCGGCCCGGTGATCCACTGGCTCTCGCCGGTAGACGTGCCAATGCGGCCGTCCAGTGACGTCGCGACCTTCCAGGTGATCCGCATCAGCCGCGCGAGGCCCCCGGATCGTCGTCCAGACCTTCGTCGCCGAGGAAGCGAGCGAAATCGCCGGTCGCGCGGAAGTCCTTGTACACCGAGGCGTAGCGCACATAGGCCACCTCATCGACGCCCTTTAGCGCCTTCATGATGAAATCGCCGACCACGCTGGACGGGATTTCGGTCTCGCCGAGGCTCTCCAGCTGGCGCACGATCCGCGACACCATCTGCTCGACCTGCTCGGGCTGGATCGGGCGCTTCCTGAGCGCAATCGCCAGCGATCGTTCCAGCTTGTCCCGATCAAACGGCGTGCGCCGCCCGTTCCGTTTCAGGATCACCAGCTCGCGCAGCTGCACCCGCTCGAAGGTGGTGAAGCGCCCGCCGCAGTTCGGACAGGACCGGCGACGGCGGATCGCCGCACCGTCATCAGACGGGCGGCTGTCTTTCACCTGGCTGTCCGGATGGCCGCAGAAAGGGCACTTCATTCGAAGATCATCCGTAGATCGGGAAGCGCGCCGTCAGTTCGCGCACCTTGGCCGAGACTTCGGCGACCACGACCGGATCGGCTTCATCGCCCCCGTTCATCGACGACACGACATCGGCGATCCAGTGGCCGACTTGCTGGAACTCGGCGACACCAAAGCCGCGCGTCGTTCCCGCCGGTGTCCCAAGCCGTACGCCAGACGTGACCGTGAACGGTGCCGTGTCGAAGGGCACGCCGTTCTTGTTGCAGGTCATCAGCGCGTGTTCGAGCTGCAGCTCGGTGGCCTTGCCCGTCACGCCCTTGGGCCGCAGATCGACCAGCATCAGGTGGCTGTCGGTACCACCCGAGACGATCGCCAGTCCGCGGTCAACGAGGACCGCCGCCAGGGCCTGGGCGTTCTTGACGACCTGCCCCGCATAGGCCTTGAACTCCGGCTTCAGGGCCTCTCCGAAGGCCACGGCCTTGGCAGCGATGACGTGCTCCAGCGGACCGCCTTGCAGACCGGGGAACACTGCAGAGTTGATTTTCTTCCCCAGATCCGGGTCGTTGGACAAGATGAGACCGCCGCGAGGGCCCCGCAGGGTCTTGTGTGTCGTGGTCGTCACGACGTGCGCATGCGGCACAGGGTTCGGATAGACCCCGCCTGCGACCAGACCCGCATAGTGGGCCATGTCGACCATCAGATAGGCGCCCACGCTGTCGGCGATCTCGCGGAACCGTGCGAAATCAATGTGCCGACTGTAAGCACTTGCACCCGCCACGATCAGCTTGGGTTTCTCTCTTTGCGCCATCTCGGCGACGTTGTCGTAGTCGATCAGGAAGTCGTCCTCGCGGACCTTGTAGGTCACCGGTCTGAACCACTTGCCGGACTGGTTGGCCGGCGAACCGTGGGTCAGATGCCCCCCACAGGCCAGGTCCATTCCCAAAAAGGTGTCGCCCGGCTGAAGCAGGGCAAAGAACACCGCCTGGTTCGCCTGCGCGCCAGAGTGAGGCTGAACGTTCGCGAACGCCGCGCCAAACAGCTGCTTTGCCCGTTCACGAGCGAGATCTTCGGTGACGTCGACGAACTCGCAACCGCCATAGTAGCGACGGCCTGGATAGCCTTCCGCGTACTTGTTCGTCAGCACCGACCCCTGCGCCTCCAGCACCGCTCTGGAGACGATGTTCTCGGACGCGATCAGCTCGATCTGTTCCTGTTGACGATGCAACTCGCCCTTGATGGCGGCGGCGACGTCCGGATCGGCCTGATCGAGACCGCGCGAAAAGTAGGCGTCGTGGATGAAGTGTGC
>JADCBH010000355.1 GCA_020253595.1 Brevundimonas sp. | reverse complement strand
CGTCGGCGACGATCGGTATCAGGCGGCCAACGATGGGAAGCCGGACCCGTTTGCCCACCAGGTGGGCGTAGCGCTCATCCTTGGGGTTCACCGCCACGGCGGTGTCGCCCAGCATGGTCTCGGGCCGGGTGGTGGCCACGACGATCTCGCCCGAGCCGTCCTCAAGGGGATAGGCGAAGCGCCAGAAGTGACCGTCGACCTCGCGCTGCTCGACCTCAAGGTCGGAGATGGCGGTCTGCAGATGCGGGTCCCAGTTCACCAGCCGCTTGTCGCGATAGATCAGGCCCTTTCGGTGCAGCTCGACGAAGACTTTGCGCACCGCCGCGTTCAGCCCCTCGTCCAGGGTGAACCGCTCCCGGCTCCAGTCACACGACGCACCCAGACGGCGCAGCTGCTGGACGATGGTCCCGCCGCTCTCGGCCTTCCACTCCCAGACCTTGGCCACGAAGGCGTCGCGGCCCATGTCGCGGCGACCGACGTTGCCTGCGGCCGCCAGCTGGCGCTCGACCACCATCTGGGTGGCGATGCCGGCGTGGTCCGTGCCCGGCAGCCACAGGACGCTCTTTCCCCGCATCCGGTGATAGCGCGCCAGGATGTCCTGGAGCGTGTTGTTCAGCGCATGGCCGATGTGCAGCGAGCCCGTCACGTTCGGTGGCGGGATGACGATCGAATAGGCCTCGGCCGCTCCATCAGTCTTTGGTGCGAACAGGCCCGAGCTCTCCCACATCGCATAGAGACGGGGTTCGGCGGCGCGGGGGTCGAACGTCTTGTCGAGCATTGGCTGGTCTCTTTGCCCTATCGTTCGGCGCGCGGCGCCTCGCTGCATGAGGGCGGGTCTCGGAATGCAGAAAGGGCGGCCCCGTTGGGAACCGCCCCTGTTGGTCTTAGTCGCGGTCAGCGAGCGGGGCTAGCCCGCGCTGCGGGCGATGCGTTCGACTTCCTTGCGTACGGCGGCCTCGACGATACCCGGCAGATGGGTATCCAGCCATTCCTTCAGCATCGGCCGCAGCAGTTCGCGCGCCAGGGCGTCGATGGTCGGACCGCTGCCACCCACCAGGGCGGCCGGTTCGGGCCGCGCCAGGCTGGCCGTCAGGCCGGCAAAGGCGGAGGCCGCGCTGGCAGCCGCACCGGCACCCACCAGCGCCTCAACCGGGGCGGCAGGTTCAGGCGCTGCGTGATGAACGGGTTCGGGCGCGGGTTCGAAGGATGTCGGGAACGGCTCGGGCTCGGGCTCCTGATGCGCCGAAACGTCCAGGTCTCCGATGCTCTCCACCGCCGGAGCCTCATAGCGCTCCGTGAGTTCCAGGACCTCTTCTTCGGCCGGAGCCGGCGCGGCTTCGACGGCGGCAACGGGCTCTGGGTCAGCCGCGGGTTCCTCAGCCGCCGGGGCGGCCTCGGCTGCCGGCGCATCGTCTTCCGAGATGATCCGGCGGATCGACGCCAGGATCTCTTCCATTGTCGGTTCTTGAGCGGTTGTGTCGGTCATGGTCGGGCCTTGAGCGAACCTTCGGGAAGACGAAACATGGACAAGATACGCGGCAACGGTTTCAGACCGGCACCGTCCTGTTCGTCGCATCTACGACCAGCGGAATCAACGAGACTTTTTCGCCTCGTTGGTTAATCGCCGCTATTGGCCCTCAGGCGCGGTGCGAACGATCTCATCGTTCAGTTGCTCATCAATCGGAGCCAGAGGGCCTTCGCTGGCGGGGGTGACCCCCGGTGACGCGATTCGATCCAGGGCCTCGACCGCGAAATCCCACGGCAGTCCGCCGCGGTTGCGCACGCGGTTTGCGTTGATCTCGGGATCATAGACCTCGATCGAAGGATCCAGATCCTCGCCGCTCAGGCGGCCCATGGACGCCAGCAGGTTCGCCTGCGCGACGTATTGGTTGCGGCGTGCCTGGGCCAGGGTGATCTCGGCGTTGCGCAGTTCCAGCTCGGCGTTCAGGACGTCCAGGGTGGTGCGCAGCCCGACCTGCTGCTCCTGACGCACGCCCTCCGCGGCAATGCGGGCCGCCCGCACGCCCTCTTCCCCGGCGGTCAGCTGGGCATTGGCCTGGACGATCTGGGCATAAGACGTGCTGACGTTTTGCAGCACCGTCCGCTCCTGCCCCAAGATGGCGATCTTGGCCGCGTTCGCCTGCTCCAAAGCCTGTGCAACACGGCTGCGGTTTAGTCCGCCAGTGAACAGGGGGACGCTCAGGGTGGCCCCGGCCTGGAAGGACGTGTTCCGGCCAAGGTCAAACGACGACAACTCGTCCCGGCCCCCATAGGTGGCCGAGAGGCCCACCGACGGCATGTACTGGGAGCGAGCCTGTGCGGCCCTGGCCTCGGCGGCCTGAAGATCGTACTCGGCGGCCAGCACGCTGGGGTTCTCGGTCAGACCGATGTCGAGCGCGGTCTCGAAGTCGGCCGGCACACCCGGCAGCAAAGGCGGCTGCTCCAGATTGGCGGGGGCCTGACCGACAACCGCGGCATAGACCGCGCGCGAAACGGACAACTGGGCCCGGGCTCCGGCGAGGTCCGATTCCGAAAGCGCCAAACGGGCTTCGGATTGAGCCACATCGGTGCGGGTGATCTCACCCACCTCGAAGCGCGCGTTCGATTCTTCCAGCTGGCGCTGAAGCACGCTCAGGTTCGCCTCGCGGATGCGCAGGATATCCATGTCGCGCAGCACATCGACATAGGCCTGGATGACGGACCCCAGAACCGACTGCTCCACCGCGCGGAGCTGTTCGCGACCGCTGCGAACGCTGGCTTCCGCAGCATCGATCGCCCGCGCGATTCGACCCCCTGAATAGAGGGTCTGGTTCAGAGCAATCGATGCGCTGCCGCTATCCGACTCACTGATGTTCTCGGAGGGCGCGATTTCGAAGACACCGTCGCCGTTGAAGTCGATACCGGCCGAGTCGGGTCCATCGGTCCGCGTGTAGGCGGCGGAGACACTGGCGGAAACATCCGGGCGCAGGCCCGCGCGGGCCTGCGGTACCAGCTCGTCGATCGCCCGCTGGTTCGCTCGCTGGCCCTGCAGCGTCGGATTGGTGCGATAGGCGAGCGCGATGGCGTCCCTGAGCGTGTCGGCGAAGGCCGGGGCAGCCGTCGAAACCACCACGGCGATGACGGCGACCGAGGTGAGCGCGCGCGAGCGTTTGAACATGACCTGATCCTTCGGTGCGCCGATCTGGCGCCGGTATCCCACGAACCGCGTAGTGCGGAAGACCCTTGCCTTGCGCCAGTTAAGTTTTTTTCACGCGACCGCCAGTGTGTTGGCGCGTCAATCCGGCGATCAGAGGGCGAAGGCCGGGGCCGGTGTCATTTCTGCCAGCACCGGCGGGGCTGCGTCGAACAGTTCGCGCCGCGAAACGCCCCCCTGGCCTTTCACATAAAGGACCGCTCGACCGTTCGGTCCCGAGCGCTCGACGATCGCAATCCGACCGCCGACACGCAGCGCCGCCAGCCAGGCGTCTGGCCGGATCGCCACGGCCGCCTCAGAAATGATGAGGT
>JADCBH010000354.1 GCA_020253595.1 Brevundimonas sp. | reverse complement strand
GGCACCAACCACTGCGGCAGCAGCGGCACCAGAGTTTCGTCTTGCGGACGGGATCGTCGCAACGGTCAATGACCAGATTATCACCGGCTTCGATCTTCGTCAGCGGATGCTGACGGTGATTGCGATGAGCCAGGTTCAGCCGACCGAAGAGAACATCCCGGCCATCCAACAACAGGCCCTGCAGGCTCTGATCGAGGAGCGTCTCCAAGCCCAGGAAATCGCAAAGTACGAAACGCTGATCGTGACCGATGAAGAAGTCGATCAGGAGATTACCGGCATGGCTCAGGATGCCGGCGTCACGCCGGATCAATACATGGGCTTTCTTGCCCAGGGCGGCATCCGCCCGGAGCAAATGCGTCAACAGCTGCGCACCGAAATCGGGTGGCGTCAGTTGGTTGGCGGCCGTTTCAACACGCGCGCCCGGGTTAGTCGCGCGCAAGTCGAACAAGCGCTGCGGCAGCTCTCGGAAGCAGCCTCGCGTCCGCAGTATCTGATTGGCGAAATCTATATTGAAGCAAGCCGCGTTGGGGGACAGCAGGCGGCAATCAACGGGGCCGAACAACTGGTCGCGCAGATGGTCCAGGGTGCTCCGTTCCAGGCAGTCGCTCGTCAGTTTTCGGCGGCTCCCTCGGCGGCCCGCGGCGGAGATGCCGGCTGGCTTGTCCAAGGCACCGTCCAGCCCGCACTACAGACGGCACTCGACACTCTGCAGGTCGGCCAGCTGTCGCGGCCGATTGCGGTGGAGGGGGGTGTTTACATCATTTACATGCGGGACAAGCGGTCGGGGGCGGCGACGAGCCTGGTCACGCTCAGGCAGGCGATGATCGAGCTGCCGGAGACGGCGAGCGAGGCGGAGGTGGCGGCGGCGAGCGCGCGGCTGACGGCGCTTCGGCCCCAGCTGACGTGCGACAACCTGCTTCAGCGGGCGTCGTCGGAAGCCGGCCTGCTCGGCTCGGACCTGGGCGAGAGCGATGTCGCCAACCTCGCGCCGCAGTTCCAGCAGGTCGCCCGCTCGGCCGAGGTCGGCACGGTCTCCAGCCCTGTGCGCACGCCGCTTGGCCTTCACCTGGTCGCCGTCTGCGGGCGACGCGTCGGCGGCGCCGAGATTCCGTCGTACCGCGAAGTCGAAGGCCGGCTGCAGAACCAGAACCTGGCCATGCTGGCGCGCCGCTACATCCGCGATCTGCGCGCCGACGCCCTGATCGAGGTCAAGTAGACCCTTGGCCCGGCCGCCCCTGGTCCTGTCGCTCGGCGAGCCCGCCGGGATCGGGCCGGAGATCGTGGCCAAAGCCTGGTCCGCGCTGAAAGGCGAGGCCCCCTTCTTCGTGCTGGGCGACGCCTGGCTGCTGGCGGCGCAGGGCGGGCCGGTCGTCGAGATCCAGGACCCGGCAGAGGCCCTGTCGGCCTGCGCGACCGCCCTGCCCGTCCTGCACCATCCCGCCCCCGCGCCCGTGACCGCCGGAGCGCCGGATGTCCGCAACGCCGGCGTCGTCGCCGACTGGATCGAACGGGCGGTCAACCTGTGCCTGGCGGGCGAGGCGTCCGGCCTGGTCACCGCCCCCATCGCCAAGGCGCCGCTGTACGCCGCCGGATTCCGCTTTCCCGGTCACACCGAGTTCATCGCCGAACTGACCGCCGACGCCGCCTTCGAGGGCACGCGCGGACCGGTGATGATGCTGACCGCCAAGGACCTGAGGGCCTGCCTGGTCACCATCCACCTGCCGCTGGATCAGGTGCCGGAGATGGTCACGGCCGAGCGGGTGAAACGCACCGCCCGCGTCGTCCACGAATCGATGCGACGCGATTTCGGCATCGCCCGCCCCCGGCTGGCGCTGGCGGCGCTGAACCCCCACGCGGGCGAGAGCGGCGCGCTGGGCCTGCAGGAGATCGAGGTGCTGAGGCCCGCCGCCGAGGCCCTGCGCGGCGAGGGCATCGCCATCACCGACCCCCTGCCCGCCGACACGATGTTCCACGACGAGGCGCGCGCGACCTATGACGCCGCCGTCTGCCTGTATCACGATCAGGCCCTGATCCCGGTCAAGACGCTGGACTTCTGGGGCGGGGTCAACGCCACGCTGGGCCTGCCCATCGTGCGCACATCGCCCGATCACGGCACCGGTTTCGAGATCGCGGGCAAGGGCGTGGCCCGGCCCGACAGCCTGATCGCGGCCATTCGGCTGGCGGCAGAGATGGCGGCGGCCCGCTCGAGGGGCTAACACCGGCCGGTGACCGACCTGCCCTCCCTGCGCCAATCCCTCGAAGCCCACGGCCTTCTGGCCAAGAAGAGCTTTGGCCAGCACTTCCTGCTGGACCTGAACGTCACGCGAAAGATCGTCCGCCTGGCCGGTCCGTTTCAGGGCCGCGCGGTCATCGAGGTCGGCCCCGGTCCCGGCGGACTGACCCGCGCCCTGCTGGAAAGCGATCTGTCCCGGCTGGTCCTCGTGGAAAAGGATCCGCGCTTTCTTCCCCTCCTGTCGGAGCTGGACGACGGGTCCGGTCGACTGACCCTGATCGAGGGCGATGCCCTGAACGTGCGCGAGGCCGATCTGGTCGAAGGCCCGACGCATCTGGTGTCCAACCTGCCCTACAACGTCGGCACGCCCTTGCTGATC
>JADCBH010000353.1 GCA_020253595.1 Brevundimonas sp. | reverse complement strand
CGACCACCCTCCCCATGAAGGGGAGGGAGAATGATCGATCGCCGCCTCTTCCTCACCTCCACCCTCGCGCTGGCCGCCTGCGGGAGCACCGAGGCTGCCCAGCCGGTCATCCAGGCGACGCCGCTGAAGTCGCTGGTCCCCTTCCCCATCGGCACGGCGGCGATGGCGGGTCAGTTCGATGATCCGGCCTGGGTCGATCTGTGTCTGACCCATTGCTCCCAGCTCACGCCCGAGTGGGAGATGAAGATGGAGTACATCCTGCAGGGGCCGGACCGGTTCCTGTGGGATGCGCCGGACCGCATCGCGGACTTCTGCACCACTCACGGGCTTCGCCTGCATGGCCATGCGCTGGTCTGGTATTCGCAAGGGGCCGAGGTGTTCGGCGGACTGGACCGCCGGGCCTTCGTCGCCGCCTTTGATCGCTACATCGCAGAGGTCGCCGGTCGCTACCGGGGCCGCGTCAACGGATGGGATGTGGTCAATGAGGCCGTAGCCGAGGACGGCAACGGTCTGCGCGACTGTCACTGGTCCGAGGTGCTGGGCCAGGACGGCTACATCGCCCGCACCTTCGAACAGGCGAAGGCGGCCGATCCGGACGCGGTCCTGTTCCTGAACGACTACAATCTCGAGAACAATCCGGTGAAGGGCGCGACCTTCCTGAGGCTGGTCGAGCGGATGCTGGCCCGGGGCGTTCCCATCGGCGGCATCGGCACCCAGAGCCACCTGGACATCGAGATCCCCGCCGGCCAGATCACCGCCTTCTTCCGCGAGGCCGCCCAGTTCGGCCTGCCGATCCATATGTCGGAGCTGGACGCCAGCCTGCGCCGCGAGGGTCGGATCGACACCCGTCCCTATCGCCAGAAGATGGAGCAGCAGATCGGGCGGGTGCGCGAACTGGCCGAGGCCTTCATGGACCTGCCGCCCGCCCAGCGGCACGCCTTCACGGTGTGGGGCCTGAGAGACACCGACAGCTGGCTGCGCCGCGACGCCCGCGACGACGGCAAGGACAGCCCGCTGCTGTTCAACGCGGCCGGCCAACCCAATCCGATGTTCCAGGCGGTCGTCGACGGCTTCTCCGCCTGAGGCCCCCTCTGCCATTGTCGCCCGCGACGCCTTGGCCTAGCGTGAAGGCGCGACAGGTTCCCCGGCGACGGGGATGAAAAGGGAACTCGGGTGAGAGACCCGGGCTGCCCACGCAACTGTAAGCGGCGAGCCCGCGCGTCGAGAGCCACTGGCGGCCCCATCGTGGGCTTCTGGGAAGGTGACGCGCACCGGCCCTGACCCGCGAGCCAGGAGACCTGCCTGTCGCGGTCGTGCTTCGCGCGGACGTGGTGTTCCGGGCGATACGGGTCGAACCCCCGACGACGATGCCTGTCCCGACGCGCCCCTGCGGCCTCGGTGACGTCGAAGGAAGGGACGCCGATGGCCGAAGACCGGCCGCCGTCTGACGATGCCTCGCACGCCGCCCCCAAGGCGGCAATGCCCCGTCGTGCCCTGTTGGCCGGGGGGCTGGCCGGGGGTCTGGCGATGCTGGCCGGTTGCGGAGAGCCGATCCCGCCCGTGCCGCCCGCGGCTGACGGCCCGCCGCGCCGGATCGTGTCGCTGAACCCCTGTCTGGACGTCATCCTGGTCGAGGTGGTCGAGCACGAGCGGATCACGGCGCTCAGCCACTATTCCCGCGAGGCCGAAAGCTCGACCATCGCCGAGGTGGCCCGTGAGCTTCCCTTCACCTGGGGCACGGCCGAGGAGGTCGCGGCCCTGTCGCCCGATCTGGTTCTGAACGGCCAGTTCGTGTCCCAGCCGCTGCGTCGCGCGCTGGATCGACTGGACATTGCGCAGGCGGTGTTTCCGGTGCCGGAAACGGTCGCCGACAGCCTGTCCCAGGTGCGCGAGGTCGCCCGACGGGTGGGACGGCCAGAGCGGGGCGAGGCGCTGGTCGCGCGCATCGAGGTCGCCCTCGCCGCCGCCGAACCGCCCGCCGGGTCGCCCCGGCCCTCGGCGCTGATCTTCATGCCGGGCGGGTTCGCCTCGGGTCCCGGGACCCTGATGGACGAGATGATGCGCCGCGCCGGGTTCGACAACGCCGCGGTTCGCTATGGCCTGACCCGCTCCATGTCGGTGCCGCTGGAGCAGATCGTGGCCGATCCGCCGGACGTGCTGCTGAGTGGCGTGACCCGGCCGGGCGCACCCAGCCGGGCCGAGAGCCTGCTGCGCCACCCGGCGCTGGCCCATCTGGCCGACCGGATGCGGCGCGAGACCTTTCCCCAGAAGCTGCTGTTCTGCGGCGGGCCGGTGTTGATCCAGACAGCGCAGGCCCTGGCGCAGGCCCGGCGCGCGGCGCTGGAGGCGGAGGCATGAAGGCGCTGAACCGACCCCTGCTTTATGGCGGTCTGGCGGCTGCGCTGGTGGTCCTGTCGATCCTCAGCCTGAGCATCGGCCGGGTCTGGGTGCCGTTCGAGGCCTGGTTCGATCCCGGCTCGGACCCGCGCTGGCCGATCCTGCTGGAACTGCGGGCCCCGCGCACGGTGCTGGCCCTGCTGGTCGGCGCGGCGCTGGGGCTGAGTGGCGCGGCTCTGCAGGGCTACACCCGCAATCCGCTGGCCGATCCCGGCGTGCTGGGGGTGTCGGCCATGGCGGCGCTGGGGGCTGTGCTGACGCTCTACTATGGCGTGGCGGCGCTGGCGCCCTGGGCCCTGCCGGTCGCGGCGGTGGCGGGCGCGCTGCTGGGTGTCATTGTGCTGATGCTGTTGTCCGGGACGGCGTCCAGCATGGTGTCGTTCCTGCTGGCCGGGGCGATCCTGAGCGTGGTGGCGAGCGCGGGCGTGTCGCTGACCCTGTCGCTGGCACCCAACCCCTGGGCCGTGGCCGAAATCGTCGACTGGCTGATGGGGTCGATCGAGGATCGGGGATGGCCCGAGGTTCGGATGGCCGCGCCCCTGATCGTGCTCGGGTGCGGCCTGCTGCTGACCACAGGCCGCGCGCTGGATGCCCTGACGCTGGGCGAGACCGGGGCGCGGTCGCTGGGCGTGTCGCTGGACCGGACGCGGTGGATGCTGGCGGCGGGCGTGGCGCTGGCGGCGGGGGCCTGCGTCGCCGTGACGGGCGTGATCGGCTTCGTCGGACTGGTGACGCCGCATCTGCTCCGGCCGCTGGTCGGGGCGCGGCCGGGCGCCCTGCTGGGACCCAGCATCCTGGGCGGGGCGGTGATCGTACTGGCGGCCGACATTCTGGTGCGGCTGGCCCCCTCGGCGGCGGAGGTGAAGCTGGGCGTGGCCATGGCCGCGTTCGGAGCGCCCTTCTTCCTGATGCTGCTGCTGCGCCTGCGAAAGAGGACGGCATGACCCGGCCGGTCTCCTTCCTGACGTGTCTGGCGCTCGGCGTGTCGCTGGGCGGCCGTCCGGTTCTGCGCGACGTCCATCTGGGCTTCGAGAGCGGGACCGTCACCGCGGTTCTGGGGCCGAACGGCGCAGGAAAATCGACGCTGCTGAGCTGTCTCGCCGGACTGATGCGGCCCTCTGGCGGCGCCGTGCGCCTGGACGACGCTCCCCTGTCGGACATGCCGGCGCGGGCGCGGGCGCGGCGTATCGCGGTCCTTCCCCAGACACCGGAGATCGCCTGGCCGGTCGAGGCGCGTGCCCTGGTCAGCCTTGGTCGCACCCCCTTCATCGGCGCAAGCGGCCTGACCACCGAGGACGAGGCGGCGGTGGACCGGGCGCTGGCCGCCGCCGGTGCCACCGCCCTGGCGCACCGGACCGTCGACACCCTGTCGGGCGGTGAACGGGCGCGCGTCCTGATCGCCCGCGCCCTGGCCGGAGAGCCCGACTGGCTGCTGGCTGACGAGCCCATGACCGGACTGGATCCCGCCCATCAGCTGGACGCGGTCGGCCTGCTCCGCTCGATGGCCCAGGCGGGTGTCGGGGTGATCGTGACCCTGCACGACCTGTCGCTGGCGCTCCGGATCGCCGACCGGATCGTGGTGCTGGCCGACGGCGCGGTGATCGGCGACGGCCCGGTCGCGACCGCCCTGACCCCCGACCTGATCGCCACCGCCTATGGCATCCGCGCCGAGGTGAGGCCGGGTCTGCATGGACCCGTCATCGAGGTGCTGGGCCGCCTGTGATCGGACAGGTCGGGCACTGTCGTCTAGGGACCTTCCGAATAGGTTCTCCGCAGGATGTCGGCCACCTCGCCGACTTGCGAGGATGCGGACACCGCCCGACCTTCCGCCGCATAGAGCGCCCCAAGGAAGGCCCGGTCCCAGTCCGTGAGTTCTGACGGGCCATTCGAGAACAGGTTCAGGATCGTGTCGTACCGGGCGAAGCTTGCCTCGTCAGCGATCTGGGCGAAGCTGACCATGGCGACGTAGTCCGCCAGCGCCGTGGCCGTAACCGGGCCGATCTGCGACGCATCGACGATGACGATGACCTTGTAGAGAGCGTCCACCGTCATGGAGGTCAGGCGCGAAGCCGTCGTGGAAACGGAAATGGGAGCGGCTCCGAGAACACTGTCCTGGAAGTTGCAGCCTCCCGGGCAGCCGAGCGCCTCCGCCACATTGGTCGGGATCGAACCGCCGCCGACATCGCCGGGTGCGCGGGCCTGCCGCTCCCCCGTAACAGCGTCGACGGGCATGCTGAGGGCCCACCACCGGATTGGGGCGCTTGATTCCTCGAAACGACGAAGGGCGGCGCTGCCACGATCAAACCCGGAGACACCGACGCGGAACAGTCGAGGATCGTCCGCCACCATGCGGGTGGCCGTCGCGACCCCGTCGTCTGTGAACAGGATCACCAGATTGGCCGAGCACCCTGGCTCCCCGACATCGATGCCCAGTCGCTGGGCCGTGTCGCCGAGCCGGTCCAGAATCGCTTGCGCGGTCTCTCCGCGAAGGTTCACCGTGCCGGCGCAGACCGGTCCTCGCCAGCGCGCCAGACCCCGGCCGGGGGCGGGGGCCGCTGCAAGGTCAACGAAGGACTGGGCAGCGTCGCGATCGCGTTCCCCCTGAACAACGACATCGGGCAACTGAGGCGTTTGCTGCTCCTGGGGAGCAGCCTGGAGCAGTGTCGCAAGACCAAAAAGGATCGCGAAGTTCATCGCATCTCGCCAGAAGCAGAAGCCACCACTGGTGGAATTGCGAACAAGGTGCACGCGAAAGCGGACGTTCGCAATCCGTGCTCCGGCATTGACCGGGGGCCTTGCCGCTTGGCGACCCAGGGCAAGGTCCGCATCCGGATCAAACCGTCACAAAACACCGGCTAAGCTGCGCGGATACACCGGGAGTCGCGCGTCACATGGAATCCATCGCCTTCGATCTGCGTCAGACCAGGCGGACCCCGCTGAGTCCCGCCCATGTGGAGGCGATCCGGGCGGCGGGGCAGACCCGGACCTACAAGGCCGGGGAGTTCCTGGCGCGTCCGGGTGACCGGATGGACCAGTTCGTCTGGCTCGAGGCGGGCGAGGTCGAGGTGGTGGACCTGACCACCGGCGAGCGGCGCCTGCCCTCGACGCTGGGGCCCGGCCAGTTCATGG
>JADCBH010000352.1 GCA_020253595.1 Brevundimonas sp. | reverse complement strand
GGATCGAGACGTTGCCTCCACGGGCCCGCGCAGTCTCATAGAATATGCGCGAAGCCTGCGGATCGACCTGAGTATCAGCCCCACCGAGAACGACCCTGAGCGGCGCGCGTGGTGCCCAGTCATAGGTCTCATTGGCCTTCAGTCGCCGAGTGAACCAGAAGTCTTCGCCCGAGCGGAGGGACTGCAAGAACGCCGGCTGAAAAATCTGATCGACGTGGGAAGGGAACTCCGGCGCGATCTGCATCATCTCCATGTCGCCGCCAAACCAGTTCGGAACGCGCGGAACATAGGTCGCGGTAAAGACCTCATCGAGCGGACGTCCCTCACGCGTGGCAAGAGAGTAAGCCCCCCAAGCGACCAGACCGATCGCCATGGGATTGCTCGCCAGAGGTTCTTGGACCCGCCGGGCGAAGGTCTCAACCAACTCATGGGGGCCGGCGACCGAAACCGTGGCCTTGAGATCGAATCCACGCAGGGGAGTCGCTTCAAGGTCGCGATGAAGGGCTGCGCTCAGCTGGCCGCCTTGCGAGAAGCCGGTGATGAACAGGGGGGTGCGTCGCTCAAGGTCCAGGGCGGTCGCGACGGCCGTCAGCGCGGCGCGGAAGTCAGCGACGTTCTCTTCTGTCAGCAGGAAGGCCTGTGGCGAGGGCGAGGCACCCATACCGATGTAGTCGGGCACGACGAAGGCAAAGCCGTTCCCGCCGAAGACGGCGGCCTCCGTGGTCCAGAATGCGTTGGATGCCGTGGGAGCGGCGCTGCGGGAGAATTCCGATCCACGCAGATACAGCACCAGTCCACGCACGCCCTCTGGCCCGTCTGGAACCGCGACCACGGCCGAGGCGTCGATGGCCCGGCCGTTGATCTGCGAACGATAAGTCATGCGGTAGAGGCGAACGCCATGTTGCACGACGATGTCTCCTGCCAGACCGTCAGCGGTCTCCTGGGCGGCTGCCCGATCGAGGCGAGCGACCAGTTGCAGGCGCACGCGCTCGCCCTGGGCCAACACGGACGGCCCCTGGATGAGGGCAGATGCCTGGACGGATGGCAGGGGCGCGCATGCCGCCATGAGGCAGGCGACAGCGGCAGCGATGGAAAGGGAATGAGAGCGCATTTGAAGACCTCCGTTGGGGATGGTCCGTCAAGTGCCGGACGGTGCCGGCCGCGTCCTCTCATCAGCGGAAAACACCGCTCGTTTCAGGAATCGAGCGGCAATTTCTGGTTCTGTGCGGCTTCGCGCAGCTGTCTTTCGCGATACCGAGTCGGGGCTTCCTGCTCCGCCTCCTTGAAGACGCGGTTAAAGGTCTGCAGGGCAGAAAAACCCGACTCGTAAGCGATCGCCAGAACGGTCTCGCGACCGCGGGCCGGGTCGGCCAGTGCTCCCCTTGCGTGATCCAGGCGATAGGAATTCACAAACGCGGGGAAGTTCCGGTACCCGAGACCCTGGTTGATGACTGCCCGGAGGCGGTGAGCGGGCGTGCCGAGCACCTCAGCCAGACGCTCGAGCGTCAGACCGGGCTCACGATACAGCCCCGCGTCCATCCTCTCCGTCAGCGCCGCCAGCAGGGCGCGGTCACGCGGATCGACGCCTGAACCGGCCGGTCCGGTCCCGGACTTCGACCCTTCGAAATCCAACCGACCCGAGTTCAACGCTGTCAGCCAGATGTACAGGATCACCGCGACGGGCAGGCTGGCCACAAGGAGGCGAACCAAGTGGACCTGCCGATCGTCAGCCAGATACTCGGACCCGAGCGAGACCAGGGCTGCAACCAGCAGAATGAGCACAAGCCAGACCCGGGCGACGTACCGACCCTCGACGAGGTCTCGCTTTCGCTCGGAAATCGCCACCCAGATGATGTGACCTATGGCCAGCACCGGGGCCAGCCCAATCAGCGTCAGCAGGACGCCAGAGTCGGGCACGGCGCCGAGGTCCAGCGTCGTCGCTAGGGGACCAATGCTGAACAGAACCAGGCCGGCCCCTTCGGCTCCACGAAGCCGAAATCCGTCGCGCAGGATGGAAAGACAGAAAAGCCAGAGCAGGGCCACATTGAACCCTCCGATCAGCCGAACCGGAGCCCAGAGCCAGTCCGGGAGCGCGCCGCCCATCGGACCGGTGGTCATCTCCAGGGCTGCCAGCGAGGCGCTCAGCACGGCCAGCATCGACCGGCCATCACGTCGCGGGCATCTCGCCATGCGAGCAGGCTCATGAGCAACGCCAGGGCGATGAAGCCGCCTGATAGCCCCACGATCAGAGTTGATGTCATGAACGATCCTCGCCATGGGTCCCTTAGTGACGGGACACGGTCTTGCCCATAGCAGGCGGGCGACCGGCAAGCGCAGTCGTCGGTCACTCTCCCTCCGGGAGACGGAACACGAAAAAGCCCCGCCGGATTTCTCCGGCGGGGCTCTTTGTTTCGGCGGTGATCTTCGCGGTTAGGCGATGATCTTGGCGACGACGCCGGCGCCGACGGTGCGGCCGCCTTCACGGATGGCGAAGCGCAGCTTCTCTTCCATGGCGATCGGGGTGATCAGCTCGACGTTCAGCTCGGCGTTGTCGCCGGGCATGATCATCTCCACACCTTCCTTCAGGTGCACGATGCCGGTCACGTCCGTGGTGCGGAAGTAGAACTGCGGACGATAGTTGGTGAAGAACGGCGTGTGACGGCCACCCTCTTCCTTGGTCAGGATGTAGGCCTCGGCCAGGAACTTGGTGTGCGGCGTGATCGAGCCCGGCTTGCACAGCACCTGGCCGCGCTCGACGTCCTCACGCTTGGTGCCGCGCAGCAGCACGCCGACGTTGTCGCCCGCCTGGCCCTGGTCCAGCAGCTTGCGGAACATCTCGACGCCCGTGCAGGTCGTCTTCTGAACCGGACGGATGCCGACGATCTCGACTTCCTCGCCAACCTTGACGATGCCGCGCTCGACCCGGCCCGTCACCACGGTGCCGCGGCCCGAGATCGAGAACACGTCTTCCACCGGCATCAGGAACGGCAGGTCGATCGGACGCTCCGGCTGCGGGATGTAGTCGTCCACCGTCTGCATCAGCGCCAGGATCTGGTTCTCGCCGATCTCCGGGTTCACGCCGTCGGTCGCGGCCTTGGCCGAGCCCTTGGTGATCGGAATGTCATCGCCCGGGAACTGGTAGGACGAAAGCAGCTCGCGCACTTCCATCTCGACGAGCTCAAGCAGCTCCTCGTCGTCAACCAGGTCGACCTTGTTCATGAACACCACCAGAGCCGGCACGCCGACCTGACGGGCCAGAAGGATGTGCTCGCGCGTCTGCGGCATCGGGCCGTCAGCGGCCGAGACCACCAGGATCGCGCCGTCCATCTGCGCCGCGCCCGTGATCATGTTCTTCACATAGTCGGCGTGGCCCGGGCAGTCGACGTGGGCGTAGTGACGGTTCGCCGTCTCGTATTCCACGTGCGCCGTGTTGATCGTGATGCCGCGCGCCTTCTCTTCCGGGGCCGCGTCAATGTCCGCATAGTTCATCGCCTTGGCACCACCGGCCTTGGCCAGCGTCATCGTGATCGCCGCCGTCAGCGTCGTCTTGCCGTGGTCAACGTGACCGATCGTGCCGATGTTGCAGTGCGGCTTGTTACGTTCGAACTTTTCCTTGGCCAT